>NZ_JASGBV010000002.1:0-79505 GCF_030053245.1 Stenotrophomonas sp. RS-48 | reverse complement strand
CGAAGTTGGACTCGAACCAACGACCCCCTGATTAACAGTCAAGTGCTCTAACCGGCTGAGCTATTCGGGCGGGGTGCGCATTCTAGCCAATTCCAGAAGTGGGGTGCAAGCCCCTTCCACACTCGCCGCTGCCGTCTTACCAGCACTCCGGGTTGGTCTTGCTGTCCGGCGTCTTGCGGCCCGCCTGATCGAGTGTCAGCGTGCCGCACGCGTCCTTGTCCTGGCCGGTTTCCGGAACCGCCTGCAGGGTATAGGTCCCGGCGGTCGCCTTGCCGTCGAACGATATGGCATAGCGGGCCGAGCCCTGCCGCGGCGACTGGCTGAACGGCAGCGAGAATCCGTCGTAGCTGTTCTGCACGGTGTGATGCCGCTCGAGCAGCTGCGCGATCTCGACCAGGTCAGCCTTGGCCATCGCGCGGTGTGTCTTCAGCACATGTCGCTGGTAGGAAGGCAACGCCACAGCCGCAAGTACCGCGATGACGGCAACGGTGATCATCAGTTCGATCAGGGTGAAGCCTGTTACCTGCTGTTGTCTGCTGGATGTGCGCATGGCAGCTCCCGTATTCCTGGTAGTCATCGGATCTGGCGCCACGATTGGCGACCACAGGCACGCTGGCCATACGCGGTATCCGCGCCCGGCGTATTCAGAGCCACGATGCAGCGGTCCAGCGATCCATCGACCGTGCACTTCGGATCGCTGGGATCGCAGCCCTTCAAGGTGGTGCTGTTGACATTGGTGGACAGCACGGGGGCACCGGTTGCGATGTCTCCGCCGCGGGTCAGCGCACCGGCACCGCAGTTGGCGCCGCACAGCGCGTTTCCGCCGACCTCGTCGGTCAAGCCGCTCATCGCCGGCTGGCCGGTCAGCATGTTCAGGCGATAGCGCCAGTTGGTGCCGCCGCCGGTGCCGCAGACCGCCTGCCCGGGCACATAGGTGGTGAACATCACCGCGCCGCCCTGCAGCGTCGGATAGCCGAAGAAGCGCTCACCTTCCACATCGGAACCCACGATCAGGTCGACGTACCAGCCGCGCTTGCTCGCGTAGTCCACGCCGTTGCCCGACACGTCACGGAAGCCGGCACCATTGGCACTGACGGTCTGCCCCACCAGCGAATCACGGCTGGAAATGGCAGTGGAGAGGTTGTCCCAGAGCCCATACAGCGTCTGCACCGGCGAATTACGGGTCACTGCATTGTCGTCAGCGGTGAAGTAGCGACCGGTACCGAAGAACAGGCTGACGCCACCGCCCGGCCCCGCCGAGACTTCGATCGCGCCGGTAATCGGCTGGGCGACAGCGCTGCGCACTGCGGTGAACAGCGGCGTGCCGTTGAGGGCCACATTCCAGGCGCTGGGATCACCGCCACGCAGGTCGAAGCGCCACATGTTGCCCTGCATGTCGCCGCCATAGACGGTATCGGCCAGGCCACTGCTGTTGTGCAGCGCTACCGCGGTGACATGGTTGAGGCCATTGGCGACTGCGTACTTGCCCGCCGTGGGGTACACGCGCTTGAGGATCTCGCCGGTGCGGATGTCGACCACATAGAGCACCGGTCGGCCGGTGCTGGAATTGACACCGTTGCCGAACAGGGCGACGAACCGGGGCGGACTGTCCGCGTTGGGGCCGGCGACGGGCACCACGACCGGCTTGCCCATGACGAAGCCCAGGTCCGACTCGGTCTTGCCGGAAATCTCCCACAGCACGTTGCTGGCGGTGAACCCGGTCGGATTGCTGATATCCAGGGCGAACACCGAACCGTTGCCCACTGCCGTGGCCGACGGCCCGCGCGACGCGCCGCCGCCGCCGGTCGAACCGACCAGTACCGTGCGCCATGCATCGCCGTAGTAGACGTCCGACGAGGTCAGTCCGCCGTCCACGTAGTAGCGATGTCCATAGGTGGGGTTGGCCAGCTCCGCCATGTGCTGCAGCGAAGCCGATGGAATGAAGGCGAACTGCTCGCTGCCCGCCGAGGTGCCGGTGCTGGCATTGAAGCCATGCAGCATGCCGTCGTTCGCACCGACGTAGACCATCGAAGGTGGGCCACCGTTTGCCACCTTGGTCGCCAGGTAGGCCCGATAGCTCAAACCGAGCGTGGTCTTCCAGCTCACTCCCCCCTGCGCCTGCCACGAGGTGAAGCCGTAGTCGTCCTTGTTGGACACAATCTCCACGCTGGAATTGACGATATCCCCGAGCAGCGAGCTGCGCGGGCGGAAACCGCTCACCGGTGAGCCGCGCAGGTAACTGACCAGATCCGCCACGGTGTGCGAACCGAACCAGTTCGGCACCGTGTTGAGCCCCATGTTGCCGAGCTTCTCGGCGCGATCACGCCCGGGAACGTTGTCGGCGGTGAAATCGGCCGCTGCCACCGGCACCAGTTGGTTGGACGTGTTCACATAGGTGGGTGCGGTCGACATCACGATGGTCCGCCCGGAGGCGCTCATCTTGGTCGACGCACGCCACAGTTCAGCGCCGGCGCCTCCGGTGCTCGTGGTCTGGCTGGCGATGACATCACCGGTCCAGTCGTTCGAGCCCGACGGCACCGTGTAGTGCGCGGACACGGTGAAGGAGCCGGCGTTGACACGGGCGCCGGTGCCGCTGCCACCGACCGGGGCCTCGCCAGCCGCAGCGCTGTCGAAGATCGATTCCAGCGCGGACTTCAGCTTGGCCGGATTGCGTGCCAGGAAGTAGTTGTCCGGTACACCCGGCACCTTGCTGTCCCACTTCCTGCCTTCCGGCACGCCGTACTTGGCGGCGTACCACAGCGGGCTTTCCAGCTGCCCGGCCTGGCCGGTACCCAGTTTGTAGCGCATCACGACCGCGCCGGTCCAGGTAGCCGGCGGATCGGCGCTGGTGCTCAGCACCGAACCGTTGCGGTTGCCGGGGCGCAGCACCAGCCGCTGCACGTTGTCAGCCGCATTGGAGCCCACGATCGTGTAGCCGGTCAGCATCGCGTTGCCTGCATAGGCGGACAGGTTCTCGATGCGGACCAGCACTTCGTCTTCGCCGACCTTGTTGCGAACGGCGTTGTTGCTGCATTCACCACTGTTGGAGCGCCAGCAGATGTTGCGGAATGGCGTCGTGCCACCGTCGCTGCAGGTGCTGCCAACGCAGTAGCTGAGCATGGAGACCACGTCGTTGTCGTGGTCATTGCCCCACAGCGAATCCTCCCAGACCAGCGAGAAACTGCCGGCCTTGCCATCGGCTCGGTAGTCACGGCCATAGACGTAGTTCGGCGATACCGCTGATCGCTTGGTGCCGACGCCGACCGAGCCGAGGAAACAGCTGCGCCAGCCGCTGCTGTTAATGCCCGCTCCTTCGGTGTTGTTGGCCTGGCACAGGGGGGCCAGGGTGATCTTGCCATTGCCCACCGGAATCTCGAACTTCGGCAGGCTCTCAGCCATGGCCACGGTGTAGGTGGTGGCGGTCAGCTTGTAGGTGTTGGGTTTGTCCTGCACGCCCGGACGCAGATCGGTCTCGGCAGCGGCCTTGGCCAGCCCCGAGATCAGGTAACTGCCTTCCGTGGACGGCACGTCCGGGCAGATGCCGCGCACGAGCGAAAGGCCTGTCACCTTGACCGCACGGCAGATGTCCTCATGGGTGTTGATCGAGGCATAGCGATTGGTCAGGCCGACACGGCCTGCCATGTAGCTGCCACCGGTGATGTTCTCCTGGTTGCCGATCGCATCGGTCGCCGCCGCTGCCGTGGTCAGGCCAGTGACCGTACCGATGTTGTCGCTGTCGAAGGACGGCAGGCCCGAGGACATCACCAGGATGTTGCAGGTAGCGCAGTAGGAGTTGCCGCCGTCGTTCGGCGAGCGGTACGGATCCTTCCAGGCCACCGAATTGGGCAGGCCGCTGAGATCACCGCTGGCGCTGTAGATTCCCTTCGTTTCTCCCTTGATGTAGCGCAGCGCTTCGGCATACATCTCCGCCAACGGATTGCCCCAGGCGCTGCACTTCTTGGATGCGTTGCCCGGGTCGGTCAGGTTGCCCCGGCCGTCGAAGCCCTGGCGATTCAGGATGCTGTAGTCGTCACAGTCAGTCCATTTGTCCTTCCAGTTCCACTGGTCGATGCGGAAGTTGGAGATCGTATTGATGATGCCCTCGGCCCCGCCCGTCAGCGTGTTGCAGAACTGGCCATTGGACAGGTTGATCTCGTCGCCGGCTGCGCAGAAGGTCGTGCCGTTGCCGGCGATCTTGCCGATGTTGCGACGGACCACGCCGCCATCGCGCGGATTGACATAGGTGCCGGTGACCAGACCAAACCGCAGACGGCCACTTTCACCATAGGACTGCAGCAGTCCCGCCGGTTTCAGGTAGTCCCGGGTGCCGTCGTTGTACTTGCGGCAGAACGCTTCCTGGAAGGTTCCAGAACCGGTGGCGCAGACTTCAACCCGGACATTCAGGTCGGCCGCGACCGATCGGGGGGAGTCATCCTTGCCCTCGTCGCTGCGCCCCACGATGCACTGATAGCCGGCAGTCGAGGCCCATTCACCCCAGCTGCCACTGGCAACGCGCATCAGCGGTGCGCCGGTGGCACTGATGCTGGCATTGCAGAACGACATGGTCGTCTTGTACGGGGTGAAGTTGTTGATGTCGGCGCCGCTGTACACCTTGACCCAGGCGTGCAGGTCGTTGGGAATCTGCGCCCGCTCCAGCACCGTCTTGCTGGCGGTATCGGTGATGCGATGGCCGCCGTACAGCACGTAGCGCATCACATCCAGGCGGCTCATGGTCGCCCAGTTGAGGAAGTTGCCGGACCAGGTACCCGAACAGGTGTGTCTCTGCGTGCCGGTCGCCTTGGCCGTGGCCTTGAACTGGCTGCTGCTGTACGTGTAGCAGAGATTGGAGTCGAAGTACCCGGAGTAGTCGAATTTGTCCTGGTAAGTGGTGTCGAGCGTGCCGTCCTCGTCCAGATCGCTGTAGTCGCTGTAGGCCTTGTTGAACAGCTGCTCGTCGCGCGACATCACCATCATCATCAGCGGCGGCTGTGTCTTCTTGCTGTAGAGCGGCTCCTGCGCGATGTCATAGTCGCCAAGCGCAGCGAACAGCGGATAGACCAGTGCGCCCACGCCCACCAGCACGGCAGCGGCGGTGCCTGCACGCAGCCACGGGGAGGAGACAAGGCGGGAGAATCGGCGCGGAGTATTCATGGAATGAAGATCGTGTCGATGACGGCGCTGGAAGAAGGATTGGCCGGATCGTCACTGGCCAACACGGTGATCTGGTAGATGTTCTCGGTCTCTTCGTTCTTGCGCCGCCCCAGGCCCAGCGGCCCGACCGGCACGCATTTGTCCAGGCGGCGGGTATTGATCGCCGTTGCCGTGGTCTTGCCATCGGCCCAGGTCGCCGGGTCGAACACCGGGCTGCACTCTTCCTGGTTGGCCTCGAAGATCTTGCCGCTGTCGATGACAGCCTGGATCGCCGCTTCCTGCGAACGCACGTCGGCCTCGGCGTTCTGGAACGCCTGGTTCGAGCGCAGGTAGTTGGCGGCCATGCGTTCCTGCATGCCGGTCACCTGCATGCCGGCGATGCCGATCAGGGCCAGCAGGATCAACATGATCAGGGCGACATACAGCACCGCGCCGCGCTGTTGGCGGTGCGATGCGAAGGAGGGGGGGCGCGGGCGCGGATGCATGGTGGCCTCAGTTGCCGAAGAGGCGATTGCGGAGGGCGATGGTGGTCTGGTAAACGGCGCGCATGCGGCCGTCCTCGGGCGCGGTGAATGTCACGCCCATCGAGGTCAGTACCGCATTCTGGTCGGCCTGAGGGGCTGCCGAGGGATCGGGACTGGCCATCACCAGGCCCATCTGCACGGCGCCCACGCGCCGCCAGGCGTTGATGTTGGGATTGGCCGATGCCTGCACGGTGGCAGCGGTACCCTGGCGATCAATGAAGCCGGTCGGGTAGGCACTGGTCAGGCGACGATCCTGGCCGTACAGCAGCTGCATGTTCTCCACACCCTCCACCAGGGCCTCCGGCGCGCCGGCGACCAGCGCACCGTTGGGCGTGGCGTTGAAACGCACACGGTACAGTGAGGAACGTGCGCTGGCAGCGTCGTAGCCCACGTAGTACACAGCGCTTTCCGCACGATGCAGCATCGCCTGGCCTGCGGTCACCGGACGGATGAAGTTGCTCGCATTGTTCGGTGCATCGCCGAAGGTGATCGTGCCCCCTGCCTTGTCGATGCTGCGCGCCTGGAAAACGGTGGCGCTGGCGCAGTCGGCAGCACCATACAGCCCGGAATCGGCAACGCCACTCTGCAGCACGGCGAGTCGAGCCTTGTCGAAACTGAAAACCGGCTGCGCGACGGTACCGCCGGAAGACGTAACCGGCACGCCGTCCGGCATCAGGTATCGCAGGGCGACGATGTCGCTGCCATTGACGCGGTTGGGCAGCGCCGCAGCGAATTCATCGGGCAATGCGGGTGTGTAGGCGGTGCCGCCCGTCGCCGGAGTGGCCGGCAGCGTCACCGCATCGCCGGGCGCCGTATCGGTCGCCTCGTAGCCCTGGATGGATCGCTGGAAGTCCAGAGCCGGATGAGGCGTGGCCGCGAACGTCGTAAACAGCGAGACGCCATCCGGCGACTGCCGGGCCTGATCGTTGACGCAGCCGAAATGACCTGCCATGCGCAGTTCGCGCTGCAGGGTATCCATGGCGAAGCGACTGTTCTCCTGCACGCGCGCCAGGCCATCGGACAGCTGATAGGCAGCACGCGAGGCCGCGAACACCTGGACGACACCGAGCATGACGATCACGCCGATGGTCAGCGCGATCATCAGTTCGACCATGGACAGGCCGGCCATGCGCCGGGCCGGGGAAGGCGCGCGCATCACAGGCGGCTCCCGGCACTGAAGGTGGTATCGCTGGCGTCAGCGTTCCAGCGCTCGTCACCCCACGTCACGCTGACCGTGTACTGGGTGCCGGCACGTGCGACCTTGGCCGTGGCCCCATCCCCCAGCGCCTTGCCGAGACGGCAGGTCCAGTCCAGGGTGAACGCGTCCTTGCCGATGTCGTTGCCGACCGGTGGCAGGCAGTTCTTGGCCGCGGTGGTCGCGGTGTAGTCGCCCACATAGGACGGAGCCATCGAGCGGTTCATCCGCAGCTGATCGAGCATTTCGTAGGTCAGGTTGGTCGCCTGGGTGCGATAGTTGGCGCTCTGCACGAAGCGCACGTTCATCGTCTGCAGCAGTGCGAAACCCAGCAAACCGACCCCCAGCACCAGGATCGCGATCAATACCTCGATCAGGCTGAAGCCGCCCTGCGCTTTGCGCGGGGAACGGAAACGGGGCGTTCTCACTTGCAGTCCTCCTTCAACAGACGCACCTGACCGGTCGGTGACAGGCGCAGCGTGCGCTGCAGCGGCTGCTTGCCGCAGTTTTCCGGGCGCAGCGTCAGGTCGAGCGTGGCATTGGCGCGATTGCGGCCCCGCGGGTCGAAACTCACCGACAGGTCGGGCGTACCGACGGCGACCAGCGCCGAACGTCCGGGGCTGTAGCGCAGGACGGTTTCGCCGGCACTGAGCGCGCCATCGCCGTTGCTGTCGGCCCAGACCAGCCAGCCATCGGTCCAGCTGTCGCCATCACAGGACGTGCCTCCGGCAGAGGCACACACGCCGCCGCCCCTGCGGTTCTTCACCGCTTCACTGCGGGCCAGCGCCATCGACGCGATGAGGTCATTGCTGGTGGTGGCGATGCGGTTGGAGCGGATGGTGCTCTGGAAGCTCGGAAACGCGATCGTCGCCAGCACGCCCAGCACGACCACCGCGATCATCAACTCAACCAGCGTGAAGCCGTTCTGCCGGCGCAAAGACATGTGGACGCTCCCCAGCGTATTGATCGCCACCATGGGCCATCGCCCTGCCGCCAGCAAGCGGCGGCAGGATGAACGGTCAATCCGGGGCGACGGGCGTCAAACGCTTGACGAACCGTCCTTCCCCACCGCTGCCGGCGCGATCCCCATCGCGCCGGCACGGTCTCAGGCCAGCACCTGGTAACAGGGCTGGTACTCGCCGGAGATCTTCATCCGGCGCTGCTCGACGAAGGCGCGCAGCAGCGCGTCCAGGGCCTGCATCATGTCCGGGTCACCGTGGATCTGGAACGGCCCGAACTGCTCGATGCGGCGCATGCCATCCTCCTTCACATTGCCGGCAACGATGCCGGAGAAGGCACGACGCAGGTCCGCCGCAAGGGCATGCGGCGCACGCCCATGGTGCAGATCCAGTGCAGCCATGGCCTCATGCGTCGGCACGAAGGGCTGCTGGTACTCCCACGGAATCTCGATGGACCAGTTGAAGAAGAACGAATCCTTCTGCGCCAGGCGATGCTCGCGCACGCGCTTGATGCCGGCGGACATCTTCCTGGCCACGGCAACCGGGTCGCCGATGATGATCTCGTAACGCTCGGCGGCAGCATCGCCCAGGGTCAGCCGGATGAAGCGGTCGATCTGCTCGAAATACGGCGCAGCCACGGTCGGGCCGGTCAGGATCAGCGGGAACGGCAGGTCCCTGTTCTCGTCGCGCAGCAGGATACCGAGCAGGTACAGGATCTCCTCGGCGGTGCCGACACCACCGGCAAACACGATGATGCCGTGACCGATGCGGACGAACGCCTCCAGGCGCTTCTCGATGTCCGGCATGATCACCAGATGGTTGACGATCGGGTTGGGCGATTCCGCGGCGATGATGCCCGGCTCGGTCAGGCCGATGTAGCGCGTCACCGTCTTGCGCTGCTTGGCGTGGGCGATCGTGGCCCCCTTCATCGGGCCCTTCATCGCACCCGGTCCGCAACCGGTGCAGATGTCCAGGCCGCGCAGGCCCAGCTCGTAGCCTACCTGCTTGGTGTACAGGTATTCATCGCGCGAGATCGAGTGACCGCCCCAGCAGACCACCAGGTTCGGGTCACCGGGGTTGAGGATGCGGGCGTTGCGCAGCAGGCCGAACACCGCGTTGGTGATGCCTTCGGAGGACTCCAGTTCGGCCGCGTAGGCCGGGCCCATTTCGATGGCCATGTAGGCGAGGTCGCGGACCACGGCAAACAGCAGCTCGGCCACGCCGCGGATGATTTCGCCATCGACGAAGGCCATCGCCGGCGCATTGACCAGGTCGATGCGCACGCCACGATCCTGCTGCGCGACCTGGATGTCGAAGTCGGGATAGAGATCGCGCGCCGCGCGCGGATCATCCGATGCGCTGCCGCTGGTCAGCACGGCCAGCGCGCAGCGGCGCAGCAGCTCGTGCATGCCGCCGCCGGAGGCGTCGCGCAGGCGCGCCACTTCTGCCCGCGACAGCACATCCAGCCCACCGCGCGGGTAGATCCGCGCGTCCTGTACCGGCAGCGCACGGGCCGCCTTTTCGTTCGTGGTCATATCCAACGTTTCGCTTCCTTCAAGGTTTCCGACTGTACTGCCGCCCCCTTAAAAAGCAAAACGGCCGGGAATCCCGACCGTTGGATGTGTGCTGACCGCGTTCGCCATTCCGGGACCGCATCTGCGGCATCGGCGCCGCGCACGAAACCGGATGCTACGCCGATGTCGTGACCACTGCAAGAACTTTCACCCGAACGGGAAACGGCCGGGTTGCCCCGGCCGCTTCCGTCTACTGCGTGATGTTCCGACGGATCAGAACTTGTACTTCAGGGTCAGCTGCATCGACCAGCGCGACACGGCAGTGTTGCCCTTGTCGTTGTTGTTTTCTTGGATCGCGGGGTTGTCGGTGGAACCGGTGAACGAGTACACGTACTTGCCGGTCGCCGGGTCGATACCCGCGTAGTTGGCGACGCGACGGGTGGCGTAGAAGCCGTAGTCGTCGATCAGGCCCCACTTCTTGTTCAGCAGGTTGCCGACATTCATGATGTCCAGCGCGATCTCACCCTTGTGGCTCTTCACGAAGCCCGGGAACTCCTGGCTGATGCGGACGTCGAAGGTGTTGATCCACTTGGCACGGTGCGAGTTGGCCGGGACCACGCTGCCACGGTAGGCATCGAGCTCCGGATTCTGCGCCAGCCAGTTGAAGAAGTCCTGCTCCATCTGCGCGCTCTGCACGAAGCGACCACCGACCACCGAACCGAACAGCACGTCACCCGGGCCGCTCGGCACATAGAACAGATCGTTGGTGGTAGCACCGTCGCCGTTGGCATCGTTGTAGAAGATGTAGCTGTACGGACGGCCCGAACGACCTTCGTAGAACAGGCCGACGCGGGTGGCGTTGTCACCGAAGAAGTTGTGCTTCCACTCCAGGGTGCCGGTGATGCGGTCCTTGATCGCGTAACGCGAGTCGTAGGCCACGTCTTCGTTGGCGTTGAAGATCAGCGTGTTGTTCCAGTTCGAGGTGTTCTGCGAGCTGGTCAGCGGGCTGACTTCCTTGGACTTGGTATAGGTGTAACCCAGCGACCAGCCCCAGTTCTCGGTCAGCGGCTTGGCCAGCGAGAAGGTGGCCTGCGTACCACGACCCTTGTCGGTGTTGCGCATGACCAGCACGTCGCCGATGTCGCTCGGACGGTTGGCACGGTCGGTGGCACGGTTGGTGCCGGTGGTCATGCCGAAGTTGGTGCCACCCGACATGCGGCTGTTTGCCGGATTACGGCCATTCGCATCCCAGTAGATCGCACGACCGTCCTGGCCGTAAGCGGTCGGCGCCGAAACGTCGAGACGGTCGAAGTAGATGCCGTCCTTGACCTTGGTCATCAGGACTTCGGCCGACGCCACGATGCCGTACCACGGCAGCTCATGGTCGAACGCCAGGTTGGCCTTCCACACCGACGGCAGGCGGGTGCCCGGGGCGATGATGTCGACGTTCTGGCGCGCAGCTGCGGGGCCACCAGCCGGAATGTACGGATTGTTGCCGTCCGGGGTGAAGCCGCTGGTCAGGTTGCGCTCATCGTACTCGATGTAGTTCAGGCCGGTGTTCTGGTAGGCACCCGCCAGCCACACGTTCGGGGCAGCGCCGCCGAACAGGCCCACGCCGCCACGCAGCTGGGTCGGGCGCTCGCTGTCGAAGGTGTAGTTGAAGCCGACGCGCGGCTGCACCAGGTTCTTGTCGACCAGCTGGGTGTTGTTGAAGCCGTACAGCTGCTCGATGCGCGGGTTGTACAGGCGCTGGCTGCTGAAGTCAGGCATGTCGACGCGGACACCGAACATCAGGCTCAGGTTGTAGTTGATGGCCCAGGTATCCTGGACGAACACACCGGTGTTCTTCAGGGTGAAGTCTGCCGGGATATCACTGCGGCTGCCGCCGGCGCGCGGGGCACGCAGCTGGTAGCGCGCGATGCGACCGTTCAGGAAGTCCTCGACGCTGTTGAACTCGTAGACGCCGTTGAGGTTGCGGCCGTAGAAGTTCATCAGGTCGTTCTTCGAGTAATCGAAGCCGAACTTGACGGTGTGATCGCCGATGTACCAGGTACCGGCACCGAAGGCGCTCAGTTCCTTCGATTCCACGATGTTGACGTGCGTGTTCTGCTCGGTACCGACGTACAGCGAGTCGTTACCCGAACGGATGCGGATCTGCGGCATGTCGACCAGCGGAACGCGGTTGGCCGAGTAATCCTTGTGCGAGACCTTGAACTCGGTCGAGAAGTTCTCGGACCAGTCGCTGAACAGTTCGCCCATCCAGGTTTCGTATTCGGTCGGCTGCTGGTACCAGAAGTTGCTCAGCGAGATCGCACTGGTGCTGACCTGCGGGAAGCGGACGACGTTCTGCTCCATCTTGTTGTAGCGCAGGGCCGCACGGTGGTTTTCATTGATGTTCCAGTCCAGCTTGACCGCGTACTCTTCGATTTCGGTCTTGCTGTTCGGTGCCGTCAGGCTGCCCGGGTCATAGCCGAGTCCACCCAGGAAATTCTGGACGTCGGTGATCTGCTGCTGGGTGATGGTGCCCTTGCCGATCGGGGTGTCGCTCAGGCTGATGCCAGCGGCCGAACGCTCGTACTTCTCGTAGTTGCTGAAGAAGAACAGCTTGTCCTTGACGATCGGGCCGCCGAAGGTCATGCCGTAGGTCTTCTCGTCCTCGAAGCCGTTGAACTTCTCGCCACGCAGTTCCTCGCGGACCATGTCCTTGTCGCGGTAGGAACCGTAGACAGTGCCATGGAACTCGTTGGTACCCGACTTGGTCACGGCATTGATCACCGCACCGGTACCACCGGCGATGGTGGTGTCGTAGTTCGCGAGATCGATGTTGATTTCCTGGATGGCATCCATCGACACCGGCTGACGCTCGGTCGGCAGGTTGTTGGAGCCCAGGCCGAACGGATCGGAGGCACTGATGCCGTCGATACGGATCGCGTTGTAACGGGTGTTCTGACCGCCAGCCGAGATCGCGCCGTCAGCCTTGCTGACCTGCGAGATGCGCGGGTCCAGGCGGATGTAGTCCTGGATGTTGCGGTTGGCCGACGGCAGCGCGTCCATCGTTTCGCGGGTCACGTTCGAGCCGGTACCCATCTTGGTGGCGCTGAAGATGTCCAGGCCGCCCGCGGTGGCGACAACATTCACGGCGTCCAGGTTGGTGGCCGCCACGTCGCCGGTCAGGTTGGCATTGACGGTGTTGACCTGGTTCAGGTTCAGGTAGACACCCTCTTCGGTCTTGGTGCCTTCACCCGGCTTGGTGATGGTGATGGTGTACGGACCACCCACGCGCAGGCCGCGCGCGTTGTAACGACCCGACGCATCGGTCGTGGCGCGCGAAACGGTGCCCGACTCGGTGTGGGTGATGGTGACTTCAGCACCGGCGACAGGCTGGCCAGCGGCGGACACGACCTGGCCGCCGACACCTGCAGAGGTGCTCTGGGCGAAGGCGGGAGCGGCAGCAAGTGCGGCCACGAGACCAAGGGTGAGCTTGGACATCCGGAGTGGGTGGGTCATCTAGGGTAGCCTCGATACGAGTTGGCGATGGCGGAAAAAAGACGCATCCAAGCGGCCTTGCGGGTGGCCGACTGGACAGTGATCTGGGGTTCCCGACCGTGTTGGCTGAAGGCAGCCATAACGGTTAACACTAGATTAACACGCTACGCCATCAATGTGACGGTTGTGCGACAAACGGCACCGGATCGCAACGCAATCATGACGGGATCTTCATCCCGCCTTACGTCGCCCTTCACTCTGCCGGGCGTGCGCTGCCTGCATCCAGGATCTGCCCCCGCCAGGCCGAGCCGGCACTGGACAGCAGGGTCACGGCCGCGGCCGCGGCGGCCTCGGGCCCCTGCGCAGCCGGGTCCTGGTCGATCGAGTAGGCGCGGGCGCGCAGGGCCGTGCGCAGGGGCCCCGGGTACAGGCCGCTGACCCGGACCGGACTGCGGCCCAGCTCATCATGAAGGCTGGCGATCAGGCCGCGCAGGCCATGCTGGGCGGCGCCATAGCCTCCCCAGTAGGCCTGCCCCACCCGTTCCGGGTCATCGACCGTGAACACCAGCGCCGCATCCTCGCGCTGGCGCAGCAGCGGCAGGCAGGCCTGCGCCAGCCAGGCGGGTGCGGTCAGGGTGACGTGGACGGCGCGGGCGAAACTTGCCGGGTCGGCCAGTTCGAACGGGGTCAAGCCCGGAAAGTGGGCGGCGCAGACAAGTAGCCCGTCCAGTCGCCCCAGCTCCGTCTGCAGCGCCTGGGCGAGGTCGGCGTAGTCATCGGGACCGGCCCCTTCCAGATCCAGCGGATACAGCAGGGGCTCGGGACCGGCTGCCTGCACCTGGGCGTAGACCCGGTCCAGCCGGCGCGGCTTGCGTCCCAGCAGGACCACGGTCGCGCCTGCACTGGCGGCGGCCACCGCGGCGGCACTTCCGAGGCCACCACCGGCACCGGCCACCAGCACCACGCGGTCCTGCAACGGACGGCCATCGAGCGCCCCGTTGGTCGGTGACGTCGATGGCCGCGCACTCATCCCAGGGTCGCCTCTTCGACGATGCGCTTGAGCTCGCCGGATTCGAACAGCTCCATGATGATGTCGCAGCCGCCGATCAACTCCCCGTTGATGAACAGCTGCGGAAACGTCGGCAGGTTGGAGAAACGCGGCAGGTTCGCGCGGATTTCCGGCTCCTCCAGCACATTGACGGTGCGCAGGGAGACGGCGCCGGCAGCCATCAGCGCCTGTACGGCGCGGCTGGAGAAGCCGCACGTCGGGTATTGCGGGGTGCCCTTCATGAACAGCACGAGCGGGTAACGATCGACCTCGGCCTGGATTTGCTGCATTACCGCCACAACCACACTCCTTGCTTCGCCGGACAAACCGACCGCGATGGTCGGCTAGACTGCCCAAGGTAGCCGCCATTGTAAGCGGATGGAACCGGCTGCCGCCGCCCCTCTGTCCACGAACCTGTCCATGCCCGTCGAACTGCCTGCCCTGCCCTACCTGTCCGGCTCCCTGCAGCCCCATCTTTCCGCGCAGACCGTGGAACTGCATCACGGCGCGCACCATCGTGCCTACGTCGATGCGGTCAATGCCGGCATCCGCGGCACCGAATGGGAAGAGGCCTCGCTGGAGGAGATCGTCCGCCATGCCCAGGGCGCGCTGTTCGACGCCGCGGCCCAGGCATGGAACCACGGCTTCTATTGGCAGTGCCTGCGCCCGCGAGGCGGCGGTGAGCCGCAGGGACAGCTGGGCGATCTGGTCAAGCGCCAGTTCGGCGACGTGCAGCGCCTGCGCGAGGAGTTCAACCGCACCGCGCTGGGCCTGTTCGGCTCCGGCTGGGTGTGGCTGGTGCAGCATCCCGGCGGCCAGCTTGGCATCCAGGTCACCCGCAACGCCGGCACCCCGCTGACCGGCGACAGCACGCCGCTGCTGTGCTGCGACGTGTGGGAACACGCGTACTACACCGACTACCAGAACGACCGTACGCGCTACCTGGAGGCATTCTGGCAGCTGGTCAACTGGGAATTCGCCGAGAGCCGGCTGCGCTGAGAGCATCCGCCGGGCGTGGCCCGGCAGCACCTGGCCATGCCTGGCGACACGGCGGGCATCAGGCGCTCTCGTGCGCCGCCACCGCATCCATGACCCGGGCCGAGTACACCAGTGCCGCGCCCGCGTTGAGCGAAACCGCCACCCCGAGCGCCTCGGCGATCTCCTCGCGGCTGGCGCCCTGCTTGAGCGCGGCATCGACGTGCACCGTGATGCAGCCGTCGCAACGGGTGGTCACGGCGACCGCCAGCGCGATCAGTTCGCGGGTTTTTGCATCGAGATGGTGGGTCTGGGCACCGGCATTGGCCAGAGTGGCGTAACCCTTGATGGTATCCGGCGAGAGCTTGCCGATCTCGCCGATACGGCCCTTCAGTTCCTTGCGGTATTCGTTCCAGTCGAGCATGACGATGACTCCGGGGAAAGGAGCCTTACGCTATCACCCTGGTTGATGCGCCGATGCGTGCATCGGCGCGTCACAGCGTTGCGCTTCCGCGTCGCGGTCAACCGCGCAGCGCCCGCACCGCCGGTGCGACCTGCAGCTGGCGCCCCAGTGCCTCGCCCACCTGTTCCAGCGCCGTGGCCAGTGCGCCGGCCTGGTCGTCGCGCAGCGTGGCGTGCCCCACCTTGCGGCCTTCACGGGGCTGCTTTCCATAATCGTGCCAGTGGCCGCCAGCCTGGGCCAGCACCGGCGCCGGGTCCGGCATCTCGCCCAGCCAGTTGAGCATGCAGGCGTGGCCGAGCATGCGGGTACTGCCCAGCGGCAGGCCCAGCACGGCGCGAAGATGATTCTCGAACTGCGAGGTCTCGCTGCCTTCGATGGTCCAATGGCCGGAATTGTGCACGCGCGGCGCCATCTCGTTGGCCAGCAGTTCGCCGTCGCGGCAGAACAGCTCCAGGGCGAACACGCCCACGTACTGCAGATGCTCGGCCAGCCGTCGGGCATAGCCGATGGCGGCATCCTGTTCGGCGGCCGACAGCACGGCAGGCGCCACACTGGCCGAAAGCACGCCATCCACATGCCAGTTGCCGGTCACCGGCCAGGCCTGGAAACCGCCGTCACGGCCGCGCACGGCCACCACGCTGACCTCGCGCTGGAAAGCCACGAAGCCCTCCAGGATCAGGCCGGTGTGCTCGACCTGGGCGCCCAGGGCCTGCCAGGCAGCGTCGATGTCGGCTTCGCTGCGCAACCGGAACTGGCCCTTGCCGTCATAGCCGAGGCGACGGGTCTTGAGGATGCACGGCAGGCCGAACGCGGCCGCCTTCGCGGCGAGCTCCTCGCGGCTGCGGATATCGGCGAACGGCGGCAGCGGAATGCCCAACTGCTGGAACAGCGTCTTCTCGCTCAGGCGGTCCTGCGCTACAGCCAGCGCTGCGGGCGGCGGATACACCGGCACCCGCTCGGCCAGCCACTGCGCACTGTCCGCGGGCACATTCTCGAAGTCGAACGTCACTACATCGACTTTGGCGGCGAAGTCCGCCAGCGCCTGGCGGTCATCGAAGGCACCGACGGTGAGCGGTGCCAGCGGCCCGCTGCAGGCGTCCGCCGCCGGATCGTACAGTTCGAAGCGCAGTCCCAGCGGCGCACCGGCCAGGACCATCATGCGGGCCAGCTGGCCGCCGCCGAGGATGCCGACAGTCAGGTTCATTGGCGCGGGTCGTCGTGGGCCATCACATCTTCGGTCTGGCGCGTGCGGAAGGCATCCAGCGCCTGGCCGATGGCCGGCTGGTCGCTGGCCAGCATCGCGGCGGCGAACAGCGCGGCGTTGGAGGCACCCGCATTGCCGATGGCGAAGGTAGCCACCGGAATGCCGGCCGGCATCTGCACGATCGACAGCAGCGAGTCCATGCCATTGAGCGCCTTGGACTGCACCGGCACGCCCAGCACCGGAACCGCGGTCTTGGCCGCGATCATGCCCGGCAGATGCGCGGCACCGCCGGCGCCGGCGATGATCGCGCGCAGGCCACGTCCGCCCGCCTGTTCGGCATAGCTGAACAACACATCCGGCGTCCGATGGGCGGACACCACCTTCACTTCAAACGGAACACCCAGGGCCTCAAGCTTCTGGGCGGCGTGCTGCATGGTTTCCCAGTCGGAGCGGGAACCCATGACGATGCCGACGAGCGGCGCGTTCGGATTGGGGGTCATTGGCCGTCACCTGCCTTAAAGACGTATTCTAGCCGTCTTCCACGCAAGACGAAGAACCATGGATCGCAAGCTGCTCGACCTGCTGGTGTCGCCGGACACCCGCCAGCCCTTGTCCCTGCTGGATGGCAAGGGCCTGGAAGCCCTCAACAAGGCGATTTCCGCCGGCGCGGTGAACAAGGCCGACGGCAACCCGCTGGCACAGCCGCTGCGCGAGGCCCTGGTCACCCGTGACCGCAAGCAGGTGTTCCGGGTCGACGACGGCATCCCGGTGCTGCTGGCCGAGGAGGCCATTCCAACCGCGCAGATCGCTGACTTCCCGGCCGCATGAGCATGCTGCCGACGCCGGATGCGGCCGTCGTCGCCGCCGATGTCGCCCGCGCGCTGGCGGAGGATCTGGGCAGCGGCGACGTCACCGCCGCCCTGCTGCCCGACCAGACTGACAGCGCCTACCTGCTGTGCAAACAGGATGCGGTGATTGCCGGCCGGCCGTGGTTCGATGCCACCCACCGCGCGCTCGACCCGGACGTGCGCATCGAATGGCGCATCGCCGAAGGCGAGTCCGTCACTGCCGGTACGGTACTTGCGCTGCTGCACGGCCGCAGCCGCAGCCTGGTCAGCGCCGAGCGCACGTCGCTGAACTTCCTGCAGACCCTGTCCGGCACCGCTACCACCACGGCGCGCTACGTGGCCGCCGTGGCCGGCACCGGCACGCGCATTCTCGACACCCGCAAGACCCTGCCCGGCCTGCGCCTTGCACAGAAATACGCAGTGCGCTGCGGAGGCGGGGAAAACCATCGTTTCGGCCTGTACGACACGGTGATGCTGAAAGAAAACCATATCCGTGCCGCCGGTTCGCTGGCCGCTGCGGTGGCGTCCGCGCGTCGGCAATGGCCACGGTTGCCACTGGTGGTCGAGGTCGAAGACCTGACCCAGCTTCGTCAGGCGCTGGAGTCCGGCTGCGAGCGCATCCTGCTCGATGATTTCAGCCCCGACCTGCGCCGTGAAGCCGTACGCATCACCGCCGGCCGCATTCCGCTGGAGGTGTCCGGCAGCGTCGGCCTTGGCGGCCTGCGCTCGATCGCGGAGGACGGCGTGGACTGCATCTCCATCGGCGGCCTGACCAAGCATGTACAGGCCATCGATCTGTCACTGAAGCTGGGCCCACCGCCGGGTTGAGGCCCGGTAACGCCTGACGCAACCGCGTTGCCCGCCGGGCATGGCCCGGCGCTACCGGACGCGTCATGCACTGGGGAGCGCCGGGCCATGCCCGGCCGACATTGACGGATCCACCCGGCGTTCACGACGGCGCTGCGACGCTGCGCGCATCCCCCACTGGAGCCGCGCATGCGCCGGATGCTGTTGCCTGCCTGTCTGCTGCTCGCGTCAATGCCCTTGTCCGCCGCAGCGGCCGAGGCCTGTGATGTCCCGCCGCGCTTCGGCCTGAGCCCCTTGGCCATTGCCATCCGCAACGCGGCATGCAACGAGCATCGGCTGTGGTTCCGCCCCTTCATCGACCGCGATGGCCGCGCCGCCAGCCTCAGCGTCACGGAAGCCGAGAACGAGCATCTGGCCGACAACGGCCTGATTGCCTGGCAGCGCGTCTCCCACTACTGGCGTGACAGCGGGACGCTCAACGCCATGGGCAGCATCGCCGGTGCCAGCAGTTGTGCCGCGCCACTGGGCTCGCGCTATACCGACAGCGACTGCCGTGCCTTCCTGATCGACAATCCCTGGTCGGCTGCCTTCATTTCCTGGGTGATGGTGCGTGCCGGTGTCCCCGGCTTCAACACCTCGCCGCGCCACATCGACTACATCCGTGCTGCCTACCAGGGTGGCCCTTCCGGCGTGCCTTACCGGCTGGCCGATCCAGCCACGGCTAAGCCGGCCCCCGGTGATCTTCTGTGCTTCCTGCGCGACCGCAGCACCACGCTCAGCTACAGCGGACTGGTACAGGCGCTTGGCAATGGCTCGGTCGGCCATTGGAAGTCGCACTGCGAAGTGGTGGTCGCGGCCAATCTCGGCGGTGACCAGACCTTGTACCTGGTAGGCGGCAACGTCATGAACACCGTGGCGATGCGGCTGCTGCCGCTGGATCGGACCGGACTGATCCAGTTGCCTGCGGCCCGCGAACGCGACAGCACCGGCATCGAGCCCAGCTGCACGCCGGGGCGCGAGGACGAATGCAGTTTCAACCGCCAGGACTGGGCCGCACTGCTGCAGCTGACTGCGACCGCGCCGTTGATCGCACCGGCACCGGCAGCGGCAACGCCACCGATGACCACAGCGCCCGCAGTGCAGCCGGCTTCCGGTGATCCGCAGCGGATGAACTGAATCTTCTGCTTGATCCAGCAGGCATTCGCCGCCATCTTTGCCGCATCGACACCCGACGCCCTGGAACCATGCCCACCCTGCTGCTGTTGCTGATTGCCGGCGCCATCGTCTACTTCTTCTGGAACGCTGCCCGCTCCGCCGCCGAGCGCGCGGTCGAGCTGGGACGCAACGCCTGCCGCGCCGCCAATGTGCAGTGGCTGGACCAGGCGGTGCATGCCACCGGCCTGCGCCTGTCGCGCGGCGAGGATGGCCGGCTCGGTTTCGAGCGCACCTTCAAATTCGAGTATTCCTACGATGGCATCGATCGCCATGTGGGCCGGATGGTGCTGCGCGGCGATCAGCTGGTGTCGTTCACCGGCCCGGGCGCGGCGCGGATCAGCCAGATCCGGCCGGATGTGGACGATGCCGAGGATGTCTGAGATTCGAGCAATGCAGAGCGCGTGACCGATCCTTCCCGGGCCACCTCTTCCCCGTCCTTTGAAATGGGGGCAGCGCCCTCTGCGTCTTCTGCGGAAATGCGGGCGAGTAGGCGAAAACGCAATTTTTCACGTTGATAATCGCATACCCCCGTGTTAGAACCTGAGGCGAGCGAGCTTCTGGAATCCCTCGGCAACTGGCACCCTATTCAGTTGATTTCGCTCGCCTTGGCGGCGATCTGCTAGCGATCTACCGCCCACTCTCGAAAGACTCGACTGCGTAACAGGCACATCAAGGAGAGATGTTGATGTCAATGATTCTCAATCAGCAGCTACGGAAAGGTGCAAGCTGGATTCGCGTGGGATTGATCGCCACATTCTTAGTGGTTATTTCTTCGTTTGCGCCGAGCGCGTTCGCTGGGCAATGGGTGCAAACGGGACGGGCATTCCATCTGGACTCGGAAGGAATAGCCCCATACGCGGTGTTCTGGACGAATTACTGCCACGGCGGCGTAGCAGGACCAACTGGCGTTTACACCTATGGGGAGACTGGACCCGAGGGCTACGGGTCATGCCCTACTGACGTAAGCACCGGCTGGGCGGCAAACATCGGGTCCCACGTCGGCTACTGCCGCCCGGATCCCGAAAGCATGGGTGGTGGGTACTCCTGCGAGGAGCGCACCTACACTATTGTCGGCCAACCCCAACTTCCAGGAACATTGCCCTCCTCCTGCAGTGTCCCCGGGACCTACGCATTGACCTACTTTCGTCGGGCAGAACTGGTCTACTTTGGAAGCGGCGATAATCCCAACGACTACTACGACCGAGTCTTGGAAACCTCGCTCGAGTACTACTGCCAATAGATTTCAAATCTGACAATTGAATGGAGTCGGCGATTGACCTCGCCGACATCCGTTTGCGCATCCGAATTCTGAACTACTTGACCACGCGCAGGTTCGGCCGGCCCTTCGGCGGCGGCCCTGCCGGCGGCGTATCCTCCGGCGGCGTGTCGTCGTCATGCAGCACTTCGTCGCCGGTCGACGCCGGTTCGCTGCCCGGAATGTCATCCGGCAGTGCCATGCCCTGCCCGGTCTCGCGGGCGTAGACGGCCAGCACGGCGCTGATCGGCACCTGCACCGGGTAGCTGGTACCGGAGAAGCGCGCCGAGAAGCTCACCATCTCGTTGTCGATCATCAGGCGCACTACCGCGCGTTCGGCGATGTTGAGCACCACTCTGCCATCCTTGACCGCCGAAGGCGGCACCTGCACGCCGGGGACGCCGGCGTCGACCAGGATGTGCGGGGTCAGCTGGTTGTCATTGATCCATTCCACCAGTGCCCGCAGCAGGTACGGGCGGTGGCTGGTCATGTGGAAGAAGTCTTCGGTCATGCGTGAAGTGTACGCGCCCGACGCCCCGACCGGGGCGGATCGCCTGCACGCCGGTCGGCGTGCAGACGGGAAAGCAGCGGCCGGCTCAGACGGGCAGGTCGCGCAGCTTCTTTTCCTGCTCGGTCAGGCTGCGCACGAACCCCGGGTGGCGGAAGATGCGGTTGCCGTAATCCTCGATGGCCTTGCCGTCCTTCGGCAACGGCACATCCAGTGACTGCAGGCGCCAGATGATCGGCGCCATCGCGCAGTCGGCCAGGCTCATTTCCGGGTTCAGGAAGAACTTGCTGGCCTTGAACAGCGGCAGCGACGCGGTCAGCAACTCCTTCAAGCGCTTGCGCCCGGCCTCGGCCTGGG
The DNA here is from genome assembly GCF_030053245.1 of Stenotrophomonas sp. RS-48. NCBI lineage: Bacteria > Pseudomonadati > Pseudomonadota > Gammaproteobacteria > Lysobacterales > Lysobacteraceae > Stenotrophomonas > Stenotrophomonas sp. RS-48. Next base: position 57,996 of record NZ_JASGBV010000002.1, on the reverse strand, counting down.
TCTTGTTGCCCAGCTGGATGGCCTGCACCTGCGGCACCCAGTCGTGCTCGATGCGCAGCATCGCCAGGCGGATGCGTGCACGTGACAGCGGATCGACCGGCATCAGCGGCGGATGCGGATAGCGCTCGTCAAGGTATTCGCTCACCACCGAAGCGGCGTACAGCACCAGTTCGCGCTCGACCAGGGTCGGCACCGAATGGTACGGATTGAGGTCGATCAGGTCTTCGGGCGGATTCTGCGGATCGACCGCAACGAAATCGAACGTCACACCCTTGGCCGCAAGGACCAGGCGCACACGGTGGCACAGTACATCGTCGTTCGAGGAAAACAGCGTCAGTGTATTGCGCATGCGTACGCTCGCCGCCATCAAAGGCTCTCCTACGACAGGAGACCGCCTGCCGCATCGGCGCCGCCAGCACCGTGCCGGCGGTCGACTTCTCCCCGAGTGTGCAACCGACCATCACAAAAGCCAATAGGCCCAGCCAACGGCCGGCGGCAGAATCAGTGAACGTCCTTCCAGTATTCCTTCTTCAGCAGGTACACCAGGAAGGTCAACAGGGCCAGGAACAGGATCACCCACACGCCCAGCTGCTGCCGCTTGAGCGCAGCCGGTTCGCCGGCGTATTCGAGGAAGTTGGTGATGTCCCGCACGGCCTGGTCGTACTGGCCGGCATCAACCGAGCCGGGGCTGTCGATGCGCAGCCCGGTCACCGGCGGGTCCATGCCTGGCCCTTCGGCCTTGCCGTGCACGGCATGCTGCAGGCCCTGCATTTCCCAGAGCGGGTTGGGCATGGAGGCGTTGGCGAACAACGCGTTGTTCCAGCCCAGCGGGCGGCTGCTGTCGAGATAGAACGACTTGAGGTAGGTGTAGACCCAGTCGCTGCCCCGCACACGCGAGATCAGGCTCAGGTCCGGCGGCATCTTGCCGAACCACTTCTCGGCCTGCTCCTTGGGCATCGCCACCGGCACCGGATCGCCGATTGCCGCACCGGTGAAGTTGAGGTTGTTCATCACCTCTTCCTCGGTCAGCCCCAGGTCCTGCGCCATCCGCGAGTAGCGCAGGTACTTCAGCGCGTGGCAGCTGGAGCAGTAGTTCATGTACAGCTGCGCGCCGCGCTGCAGCGATGCGCGGTCACCGAGGTCGTTGCCGGCCTGCAGCAGCTTGGTGCCGCCTTCGGCAGCGGTGGCCAGGAAACTGCCCAGCATCAGGGCGGCCGCGAGGGCCAGCCGGACCATCCAGCGCTCAGTCATGCGTGGTCACCCTCTCCGGTACCGGCTTGGTCTTGTCCAGCCTTGTCCATAGCGGCATGGTGATGAAGAACGCGAAGTACAGGAAGGTCAGCACCCGCCCGATGTAGGTCTCGTGCACGTCCGTACCCGGACCGGAACCGATCACGCCCAGCCACACGAAGCACACGGCCAGCATGCCCAGCATCACCTTCGAGATCCAGCCGCGGTAGCGCACCGACTTCACCCGCGCCTTGTCCAGCCAGGGCACCAGGAACAGGATGGCGATCGCCGAGAACATCACCAGCACGCCACCGAGCTTGTTCGGCACCACGCGCAGCATCGCGTAGTACGGGGTGTAGTACCACACCGGTTTGATGTGTTCCGGGGTCACCAGCCGGTTGGCCTCGGTGAAGTTGTCGTGCTCCAGGAACAGGCCACCAAAGCCGGGGGCGAAGAAGATGATGAAGGCGGCGATGATCAGCAGGAAGCCGGCGCCGACGCCATCCTTGAGCGTGTAGTAAGGATGGAAGGGAATGCCATCGGCCGGTGCATTGGGCGACCAGCGGTTGCCCTTGGGCCCCTTCTTGATCTCCACGCCATCCGGGTTGTTGGACCCCACTTCATGCAGCGCGCCCAGGTGCAGCACCACCAGCAGCAGCAGCACCAGAGGCAGTGCGATCACGTGCAGCGCGAAGAAGCGGTTGAGCGTGGCATCGCTGGGCAGGTAATCGCCCATGATCCACTCGGTCAGGCCATTGCCGATCACCGGAATCGCGCCGAACAGCGAGATGATCACCTTGGCGCCCCAGAACGACATCTGGCCCCACGGCAGCACGTAGCCCATGAAGGCCTCGGCCATCAGCACCAGGTAGATCAGCATGCCCAGGATCCACACCAGCTCGCGCGGTTTCTGGTAACTGCCATACAGCAGCCCGCGGAACATGTGCAGGTAGACCACGATGAAGAACAGCGATGCACCGGTGGAGTGCATGTAACGGATCAGCCAGCCCCACTCGACATCACGCATGATGTATTCGATGGAGCCGAAGGCCTCCGCCGCGCTGGTCTTGTAGTGCATCGTCAGGAAGATGCCGGTGACGATCTGGTTGACCAGCACCAGCAGCGCCAGTGAACCGAAGTAGTACCAGGTGTTGAAGTTCTTCGGCGCGTAGTACTCGCTGACGTGCTTGCGGTAGATCGGCATCAGCCCCGGCGCGCGGGCGTTGACCCAGTCGGCGACGCCTGTCGCGGTACGGCTCAGGATATTGGCCATCAGGCTGCCCCCTCCGGATCGACACCGATGATGAGCGTGTTGTCGTCCTGGTAGTGGTGCGGTGGCACCAGCAGGTTGATCGGCGCCGGCACGTCCTTGAAGACGCGGCCGGACATGTCGAAGCGCGACTTGTGGCAGGGGCAGAAGTAGCCGCCCTTCCACTGCGGGTCATACGGTTCGGGGCGGATCTCGGCCACCATCTCCGGCGAGCAGCCCAGATGCGTGCACAGACCGACCAGCACCGACACATCGGCCTTGATCGAGCGCAGCTCGGGATTCTGCTTGAGCACGTAGGCGGGCTGCTGGTCCTTCTCGCCGGACTCGGGGTCCTTGAGGCGGTCGTCGAGCCCATGCAGCGCGTCGAGGATCGCCTTGGACCGCTTGACGATCCAGATGGGCTGGCCGCGCCATTCCACGATCAGGCGCTGGCCTTCCTGCAGGGCACTGATATCGGCCACCACCGGTGCTCCCGCGAGCTTCGCGCGGGCACTGGGGTTCCACGATTTGATGAAAGGAACTGCGGTGAATCCGACGCCGACGGCGCCAACCACGGCTGTGGTGGCAGTAAGAAAACGCCGACGTCCGGTATTGACTGGATCGTGTACCCCATCGTTGGCCATCCGGCACTCCGATATTGATTAGGTAGCTTTAAGGCTGCCAGCGGTCTGGTGGGGGCCAGAGCCGCATTGAATCATGGGCGAGTGTAGCGGAACCGTTACGCGCCACACAACGCATTGCAACAACTCTTTGTACCGTGTGCCGACCGGCAGCCGGCGATGGACCGTCAGTCGGCACCGGCACCGGCCGGACTACTGGTGACTCAAGGCACTGCGGTAACGCTCGGCCAGCTGGCCCACCCGACGCACGTAGTACTGGGTTTCGCTGTAAGGGGGCACGCCACCGTGGCGGTCGACCGCACCTTCCCCGGCGTTGTAACCGGCGGCGGCCAGAGTGAGGTTGCCGTTGAATCGCTTCAGCAGCCACGACAGGTACTGCACCCCGCCACGGATGTTCTGGCCCGCATCGTAGGAATCACTGACCCCGAAGCGCGCGGCAGTCGGCGGCATCAGCTGCATCAGGCCCTGCGCACCGGCGCGGCTGAGTGCGGTCGGATTGTAGGCCGACTCGGCATGGATGATCGCCCGGACCACCGCCTCCTCCACGCCGAACTCGCGCGCGGCCGAAGCGATCTCGGTCTGGAAGGCTGTCGTGTTCAGACGCACGGTGCCGAAGTCCACGCGCGGGTTGGCCCCACAGGCGTAGCAGCGCTCCATGAAGCTGTAGCGGATGGTGCGCACCGGCCCCAGGTGGGCAACCTGGCTGGGCCGCGCACTGGTGTAGTGGCGCACCCCATCCTTCATATAGGAATAGACCTGGCCACTGACCATGCGCCCGGTGCGGGGCGTGCCGGCAGCAACTGCCGGAGTCGAAGCAGGCACCGGTGCAGCCGGCACGGGCACGGCTGCACTGGCGGCCACCGCCACCGGATTGCGCTCGATGCTGGCCACGGTGGCCGGCACAGGCCTGGCGACAGTCGCTGCCGGGCGGGCCGGGCGGGCGGCCTCCCGGCTGTAGCTGATGGTGCTGCATTGGGCACCGGCCACACGCTTGCTCACATAGCTGGTGACCCCGTCTGCCCCCTGGCACTTGTACAGGGTGCCGGCGCTGGCCGGCGCAGCGGTCAGCGCAGCGATGATGATCGCCGTTGTCCCCAGTCTCCCCTTCATGGCCGCGAGTGTCCCAGCTTCGCCCCGCGTTGCCAAGCCGTGCGGCTCAGCCTGTGACGTCAGGCACAGCCAGCAGCTGCACCAGCCCGCCCAGGCGGTGCGCCAGTTCCTGGCGCAGCGCCGGCGGCGTGGTCCACAGCTCCAGCGGCACCCGGTCGAGGCTGAGAATCTGCGCCAGCATCATGCCGCGGCTTTCCGCGCCCATGCGCAGCAGGCAGTGATCGGCACCATCGGCTTCGAGCACGCCACACCAGGGGGGAATGCGACCTTCCAGCTCGGTGTGGCTGCCGGCCAGGCGCAGCACCGCCTGCAGCGCGAACGGCGCCTGGCTGACCGCCTGCCGCACCATCACATCGGGCGGTGCGGGCGTGCGCCGATGCAGGCCGGGCTCGGCCAGTGCGCGCACCGCGCCCATCCGGTCCACCCGCAACGTGCGCCAGTCCTGGCGGCCCAGATCCCAGGCCAGCAGGTACCAGCGACGTCCGTAGTTGACCAGATGCTGGGCCTCGACCTCGCGCTGGGTCACCGCGTCCTGCGCGCTGCGGTACTCGAAGGCCAGCCGGGTTGCCTGGCGGCAATGCTGGGCCAGGCGCCCCAGCAGACGTGCGTCGGTGGAAGGCAGATCCGACAGCGTCGCGGTGGCGGCGTGCACCTCGCCGGCCTGCTGGCGGCGGCGGGTCGGCACCAGTGGATCGAGCTTGGACAGCAGACCGCGCGCGGTCTCGTCGATGCCGGCCACCGTGGCCGAGGCCGCACGCAGGGCGATGGCCAGGGTCGTCGCCTCCTCTTCGTCCAGCAGCATCGGCAGTACCGGTGCGCCCGCCCCCAGCTGATAGCCGCCCCCTACCCCGGCCGATGCCCTGACCGGATAGCCCAGCTCACGAAGGCGCTCGATGTCGCGGCGGATGCTGCGCCGGGCCACCCCCATGCGCTCGGCCAGCTCAGCCCCCGACCACTGTCGGCGGGCCTGCAGCAGGGCGATCAGGCGGAGCAGGCGATGGGCGGTATGGCGCATGAGGGATCGAGGACAGAAGTCGTCCGCAATAGTGCCCCAGCATGGGCCCCAGTTCACCCCTCTGCTGCAAGGAGCACTGCCATGACGTCCCGCCAGATCACCCTCTATCACGCTGCCCGTTCACGCTCGAGCGGCGCCGTGGCCCTGCTTGAAGCCCTGGGTGCCGACTACCGCCTGCATGTGCTGGACCTGAAAGCCGGCGCCAACCTGGCCCCGGCCTACCTGGCCATCAACCCGATGGGCAAAGTGCCGGCGATCATCCATGAGGGCGCGCTGGTGACCGAGCAGGTGGCGATCTACCTGTACCTGGCCGATCTCTACCCCGAAGCCGGCCTGGCGCCGCCGATCGGCTCGCCGCTGCGCGGCCCCTACCTGCGCTGGATGGCTTTCTACGGCGCCTGTTTCGAGCCGGCGATGATCGACCGCGCGATGCGCCGCGACCCGCCCCCGCAGTCGATGTCGCCCTACAACGACGCCGAAACCGTCCTGCAGGTGATCGAGGCGCAGCTGGCGCAGGGGCCTTACCTGCTGGGTGAGGAAATGAGCGCCGCCGACGTGCTGTGGGGCAATGCCCTGAAATGGACCACCGATTTCGGGCTGGTGCAGCCCGCCCCCGCCACGGCGGACTACATCGCCCGGATGGGCGCATTGACGGCCTTCGACCGCTCGCGGCAGATCGACGCGGAGCTGATCGCGGCGTAAGGGCGCCCGCCGGGCACGGCCCGGCGCTACCGGGCGCGGCAGGGGCCGTGCCCCATGAGCGTGCACCGCGGCGGGAGGCGCAGGATGCGGGTAGAATTGCCCGCTTTCCCGCCACCCGAATGGATTAAGCGCCATGACCGGGACGCCAGACGTCTTTCCGCCCGCCACGCCGGGCGGCACCCCGCTCGTTGCCCTGCCCTCCGCTCCGCGCACGCCGGAGCAGATCAAGGGCAAGCTGTACATCAAGACCCACGGTTGCCAGATGAACGAGTACGACTCGGCTAAGATGGCCGACGTGCTCGCCGCCAGCGACGGCCTGGTGCTGACCGACACCCCGGAGGATGCCGACGTCATCCTGGTCAACACCTGTTCCATCCGCGAGAAGGCGCAGGAGAAGGTGTTCAGCCAGCTCGGCGTCTGGAGGGGGCTGAAGAACCAGGGCCGCGAGGTCATCATCGGCGTCGGTGGCTGTGTCGCTTCGCAGGAGGGCGAGGCCATCATCAAGCGCGCGCCGTTCGTGGACCTGGTGTTCGGCCCGCAGACCCTGCACCGGTTGCCGGAGCTGATCCGAGCGCGTCGCGAGCAGAAGCGACCGCAGGTGGACATCAGCTTCCCGGAAATCGAGAAGTTCGACCGCCTGCCGGAGCCGCGCGCTGAAGGCGCGTCGGCGTTCGTGTCGATCATGGAAGGCTGCTCGAAGTACTGCTCGTTCTGCGTGGTGCCCTACACCCGCGGCACCGAAGTCAGCCGTCCATTCGAGGACGTGGTGGTGGAAGTGGCACAGCTGGCCGCGCAGGGCGTACGCGAGATCAACCTGCTCGGCCAGAACGTCAACGCCTACCGTGGCCCGTATGGCGATGGCGAGTTCGCCGATCTGGGCCTGTTGATCCGCACCATCGCCGAGATCGATGGCGTCGGCCGCATCCGCTTCACCACCTCGCACCCGCTGGAGTTCAGCGACTCGCTGGTGGACGCGTTCCGCGATGTGCCGCAGCTGGCCAACTTCCTGCATCTGCCGGTGCAGGCCGGCAGCGACCGCGTCCTGTCGGCGATGAAGCGCGGCTACACCGCGCTGGAGTTCAAGTCGAAGATCCGCAAGCTGCGCGCGGTGCGCCCGGACATCTCGATCAGTTCGGACTTCATCGTCGGCTTCCCCGGCGAGACCGAGGCGGACTTCGAGAAGACCATGAAGCTGATCGAGGACATCGGCTTCGACCACAGTTTCTCCTTCATCTATTCGCGTCGTCCGGGCACTCCGGCCGCCGACCTGGAAGACACGCTCAGCGATGCCGAGAAGCACGCGCGGCTGTCGCGCCTGCAGGAGCGCATCAACGCGCACGCCGCCGGCATTTCCGCAAAAATGGTCGGCACCGTGCAGACGGTACTGGTGGAAGGCCCATCGCGGAAGAACCCGAACGAGCTGACCGGCAAGACCGAGAACATGCGCTCGGTGAACTTCCCGGCGCCGGCACGCCTGATCGGTCAGTTCGTGGATGTGGTGATCACCGAGGCATTGACCAATTCGCTGCGCGGGCGGGTGGTGACGGAAGGCTGATCGCCGGAGTGGGGGAAGCCATGTACGGCTTGCGCCCCACGCAGCAGGCGTGGTGATTTTCTCACCACGCCACGCAGACCCTCTGTGCAGAAGGCTCTGCGTCACCTATCCACAGGTTGATTGCGCGTCGTTCCACAGTGATTGTGGAAAAGCGGTGGGTCTCAGGGGCGAGCCCGCCGGGCCTCGTTGCTGGCCGCAACCTTCGCTTAGCGGGTCTGCTCTGAGCCTCAGAAGGACGCACCGCGCTACTCGCTCAGGAATCCCAGCTTCGTCGTCCCGAATCCGTACCGGGTCTCCATCAGCTTCTTCACCGGTCCCATGCCCTCTATGATCATCCTGCCGTCCGGCGTCCCGCAGCGTGTGCCCACCTGCGTCCTGCCGTACTGCAGTTCGGCTTCACGACTGCGCTTGGGACGGGGATCGGGCTCCCACCAGGGGAAATGGGCATACGGCTTGTTGGTCGAGACTTCATGGCGCCAGCACACGAACGAGAGCGTCTCGTTGCCTGCTGCGTCATAGTCGTAGACGCGGTAGGAGCTGTAGCCGCTGGTCAGCGGCGTGAGCTTCAACACACCCTTCTCTGCGTATGCGCGCAGGTTCTCGGTGTAGCCACCACTACCGGGAACCGGGCCGAACAGGATCACCCGCGTGAGCCTGCCGTTTGCGTCGTAGTTTTCCTGGCGATTCAGATCCAGCGTGCGCCACTGGCGTTCGTGGGGCTGCTTGGCACCCGGTCCGAAGACCTCGAAGATCCGTCGATGCGAGCGATGGTAGTACTCCCGGACGCGGGTGTAGTCAGTTACTCCTTCGAACAATCCCGTGGCAAGTTCCATTGGAACGCGCTCGCCGGGGAAGGTATACCGCAGCTTGTGCCGAGGGTCCCGGCTACGCTGCGCGAAGAGCGCAGTAGCGTCGGATTGCACGACAGTCATGGAGGAGTCCCGAACCCCCAAAAGGCCTTGCCTATCACTTCCGTGAAAGGTGATCGCCACTTCTCTGCGACCATTCGCCCCATCAACATACATGTAGCCACTCGCAATCCACGCTCCGTCCGTAGTTTCGGCGCCCGTTGCCGTGTCGTCACGTTCTGGCTGCTCACCACGCTTCCTTGTGGCCTCCTTGTCAACAACTGAAACCAACGCGCCATCCGACCGATACGTGAAGTACCAGGTCATCTTCTTCGAGGCCTTTTCACGTAACTGCGAGCACGTGAAGTCAGGAACATCCGAAACACTCATCCCGGAACTCTGATTGGCCACCTCTATGCGGCCATCATCATCATAGAGCGCACAGAACGTAGTCTCCCTATGCCCCTTCGCGTCAGTTGCATGAATCGACGTCAATTGACCGACCGAATCATAATCGAGCTCATACATCTTGTGCAGCTCGAAGTACGGATACACGGGCCTCACCGCAGGATGCAGGCGCTCAGGAGGTGCTTCACCAGTCAGCTTGGATTTCCGCCTTCTCCATTCCTCAGCACGGCAAATCCGTTGCCCTTGACCACTGCTTTCCAAGTAGTAGACCGAACCGCCATTCGAGTCGAATGGCTCATTCTTCAACTCAGACAGGTCAGGACCGATACTGATCCTTATGTAAGGTTCCGCCTCGTTCGCGCGACTGAGACTGGCGCCCACTGCATCTCCTCCGCCAACCAAGCTCGGCGTGAACTTAACCACCAATCCGTTGCCCTGAGAGCGGCCATCGTCTTCATTGATTGAAATACAACCTGCATGCGCGGCTTGCACAGCGCACAGAGCACCAACCGCATGCAGGGCTTTCAACAGCAAGCGCTCAATCACACCTTCTCTCCTTGATTCAATGCAGCATGTCGAATCGAATATGCCAATTCACTTGAACTGCCTCCCTCAACAGGCACGGCTGCAATGATCTCGCTCGGCATCGTGGCAACCGGATCGTCCATGTTGCTCCCCCAAAGCAGCGGCATGGTGACCCAGAAGCCTTTGATCCGTGGGCGTCCCGGCTCGCCCCGAAGAAAGTCTGTCGCCCTACGCACATCGTGCCGACCTACTACACTGGTCACATAGTCGCTAACGACACTAGGCTCCTCCATGAAATCTGGCTGCAGGTCAGGTGGTTGCGCATGCAACATGCGTTTGACGTGACCCTTGTCATTCAAGCCTGCGGCGGGAAATCCATGAAGCACGGAGTCGTAGCGAGGGAACGAGTCGCGGGGGACATTGGTGAAGACACGCTGATAAGCGGCGGAATTTGAATCGGCAAGATTCCTGATGCTTCTCCACGTCTCGGCACTTGCTGGCCTGTCCACCGTCAGGGTTGGCACGTTCTTGTTGAACCAAGGCAGATACGTCTGCGCCGCTTCCACTGCCGAGTATGGCTTGTTCTCCTTCTCCGGCAGCTTTTGAATCTCCTGCCCCAGAAACTTCCTCCACAACTTCAACCGCAGCTCCCGAGCAAACGTTCGGGTTATTACCTGCACGCCGTTGCCCAGATCCATCCGCTTCGCCTCGCCATCAACGATCACCGCGGCGATCTCGGTATCACCCGTCCCCAGCAGACTGCGGTCATTGCAGTTCGCGCTGCCGATGATCGCCATCGCGTCATCAACGATCAGCAGCTTGGAATGCACATAGCACTGCTCGGTCACCACATACAGGGAGGGGCCATGCTCGGAGCCGATCGTGTGCGGCGGCAGATGATCGCTTCTGCGCGTTTCGGCCAGCACGCCGTAGCTGCGCAGATTCATCACCGACAGGTATTCCTTCCAGCGCCCGGCCTTGACCTCGGCCTGCAGGTCAGCCTCCTCCACGCCGGCCTCGCGGATGTCCTTGTCGCGTGCGATCAATGATCGGCAGATGCGCCGGATCAGGCTGTCGTCACCACGCAGCAGGGTCTGCTGCACCCAGTACTGCTGCTTCACGACGGCACCATCCGCCAGGCTGCCCTCCGGGTGCACCGGCAGGGTGATGTACACATGGAAGCCCTGCCGGGCCAGGATCGCGCGGCGGATGCGCGCGGCCAGGGCGGCCACCAGCGGGTTGCTGGCCGCCGACTTCACTCCCTGCCTGCGTTCCACCACATCCTGCACGATGCCGGCCCTGCCTACCGGGCCGCTCATCCCCACGCCGCGCCCCACGTGACCAAGCTTCGCCTTTTCGGCATCCGTCGCATCCCGCCGCTCCCCGCCCTTCACTGCGGTTTCCACCACGCTGCCCGGATCCGCGTCGGACCAGCCGCAATCGGAAATGAGGAACTGCGTTTCCAGATAGATGTAGGCACTGGCCGATGCGATGCAGTTGACCATTGCGTCGAGAATGGAGTGCATCGGCTGCTCACGCTCCCAGTACGGCTGCAGGCAGCTGGCGTCGTCCAGGTTCAGGCCGAGTTCCCTGCACCCCTTCTTCTCCAGCGCATGCAGGGCGGTGCCCGAGGAACGCACGATCTGCACGCTGATCTTTCCCGCCGTGCCCGGCACCGTCAGGTCACCGAACACCGCCTGCATGCCCCCCATGGACTGCAGCCACTGATCGCTCAATGGCGTCAGTTCCATGCCACGCGCCAGGGTGGTCTGCTCGGGCAGCGCTGTGTCGAGCCATTCATTGGTCTTGCGAAGGCCCGTGTTCAGCCCCTTGCGCAGCAGCGAGCCGATGGTCCGGTCGCCGCGCTGGTTCTGCCAGACCATGGCATTCCAGCGGTGCATGAAGTTGCTGCAGATATCGAACACGGCCGGGCCCGCGATCTGCGCGTGCACGTCCTGCCAGGGCATGCGAGGCTGGCGGCCACTGTCGAGCAGCCGCTGGGTGCGATCAACCGGCGTATTGATCCACTGCACCAGCGATTCCCAGTCTTTCTTCGCCTTGTCGATCTTTGCTTCTATTTCGCTGAGTCGGCCTTCGATGTCCGCGCGCAGGCTGCGCGGATCGAGCAGGTAGCCCGCCGCTTTCTCTGCAGTCTGGAAGGGCCGCAGCGCTGCCGCCCGGATGTCGTTCTTCTGCTGGTCGAGCCAGCTGCCGAACTTCTTCGCCTGGATGGCGCTGAAGCCTGCCACCGCACGCCCTGCTGCGGCAGCCGCCTGGACCGGATTCAGTTTGATGGCTTCGTCGGCGGCACGGTTCGACGCGGCAATGACATCTGCATATTCCTGGCCGATCTCCTCCAGTGTCGTCTGGATGGCCAGGAACGTGCGCGCGACGGTGCGCTTGACCGCCATCCCCTCTTCCATGCCGGGGATGATCCACTCGGCGATCTTCCTGAGGCCTTCGCGCTCAAGCGCGTCGGGTACGCCCAGCTTGTCCGCATAGTCCTGCAGTTCGGCCAATGCGGCACCGGCATCCCACTGCGACTTCATCTGGTCCAGTGCGATGGCCATGCCGGGCACATACGCCTGTGCGAAGCCGGGACGAACGCGGCCTGCCGCATCCGGGCTGGTATCGGGCTTGTCCAGCGTGAGCTCCGTCTCATCATCCGTCATGCTCCGATACTTGCTCAGGCAGTTGTTGTAATGGTCATTGATCACGTGCAGCGTCGGGTCGCAGACCACGTCGAAGTTGCCGTCGTCCCAACGGCCATGGGCGACGTCGAGTCCTCCGACGAAGCCGATGCGTCCGTCTACCACCAGGATCTTCTGGTGGTGCGAGAAGGCGATGTTGAAGGCATCGGTGCGGCCGGTCGCCGGGTTGTGCAGGCCCACCTGGACCTGCCCGGGCGTCTTGTCATCCTGCATCTTGTACAGCGCCGTGCGCACCTCGTTCTCGTGGGTGTAGGCGGCCGCCTCCACGCTGTCGTAGAGCAGTACCCGCACATCCACGCCGCGCTGGTTGATAGCGTCGAACAGCAGCTCGCTCAGCCGCGCGGAGTGCGCGTCGCCGCGCGCGTCCATCTCGGTATCGAAGTTCATCTGCCAGTCGGCGATGAAGATGAACTTCTGCGCGCCGCGGATGGCATCGGCCATCGCCTTCATGGCCGAGCGCCCGTCGGTGAACGCGTCGACGCGGTTCCCGTGCCGCACCGGCGCGAACTGACGGTCCGGTGGTGCGTAGTAGTCGCCGCTGGTCGTGCCTTTCTGGCCATCCCTGCAGATGAGAGAGGCGCGCTCGACCCTGCCCCATGCGTTGGCGTCTGCCATGATCAGATCTCCTTGCGCCGGGCCGGGCTGGCGTCGATGTGGGACTGGAACTCGTACTCGGCGCGCTGCCGGTAGGCATGCAGTGCGGCATCGTCAGGCAGGTCGGCCAGACTCTTGCCATAGTTGATCGCCTCCAGCGTGTCCAGGGTTGCCCGCACCCCCGGGGAGCCGCTGTATGGCCGGGGCCGCTGCAGCGGGATCACGTCGATTCCGTGTACCAGGAACAGGCAGCCGGGATGGCGGCCTGCGTCACTCCAGATCCTCGCGCACAGCGCATCGTCCAGGCTGACATCGCCCTGTGCGTCGGCCTCACCTTCGGCCAGGGTCTCGGCCCAGCGTTCCGGCAGCAGGGCGCTGTCACGCTGCTCATCGTCCAGGGCGCGGTGCGTGCGCACGATCCTCCAGGGCTGCCCGCCCAGCGGCACACCCTGTGGGCCCGGGATGTCCTGCAGCCTGAAAGCAAGCTTCGGAACCTGCCCGTCCAGCGCGCTGGACGGCATGTCCGGCAGGGGACGGGTCAGCTGCGCCGGGCCGACGAAGGTGCGCTGCCCGGCCTGCACGGTCACCGTGCCGGGGCAGACCAGCACCAGGTTGCCATCTTCCAGCGTAATGCTGGCGCCACCGGCGGTGGCGATGTGCAGGGTGCGCGGTGCGGCAAGCTCCACAGCCCCTTGCCCGCTCGCTGCACGCACGGTGCTGCGCGCCTGCAGGTGGATCGTTTCGGACTGGGCCCGGATGTCCAGTACCTCCTGCCCAGCGACGATGGTCAATGCCGCATCACCGGCAAAGCTGCGGCCACTGGCCGCCAGCATGCCCACCGCCTGCGCCGCGTGCAGGCGCGCACCGCCGGCCACGTTGGCATCGGTGTGCCCGCCACTGGACAGTGCCACATTCCGGGCACCGCCCCAGTGCAGTGCCTGCCCGGCCACCATCATCAGACCGGCCTGCCCATGCAGGCCCAGCGTTGGCTGGCCGGTATGCGGAACATCGCCAGGCGCGGGGCGGCCCTCCTCATCGGCGCTGGCCTGCGCATAGGAAAGTCCGTTCACACTGGCCCGCGCAACCCGTTGCAGACCTGCCACGCCGGTGCTGTCCTCCCGTACTGCGTGGCTGTCCAAGCCAGCCGTGCCGTGCATCGTAGCCGCGCCATGGCTGGACGCGGCCAGGAGGGCGGCCTGCTGCAGCAGCGCGCCGGCCGCAGCCACTTCGCCTGCGGGTGACAGCGCAGCGTGGCCACGCGCGGTCAACCAGACGCCCCGTTCGGCACGCAGCGCGCCCCACGCGTCAGTGCGCAGTTCCGCGCCTTCTCCGCGCAGGGAACCACGATGGTTGTCAGCCATGTGCAGCAGATGACCAAGATTCAGCTCGCTGCTGGCGTGGCTGCTGGCCAGCTGCACGCGCAGCTGTGCGTCGGAATCATCGAAGGCCAGCCGGTTGTAACCCGTTCCGGACCATTCCCGTGACTGGATGCCCCATACCGCCCCGGCATGCCGGTGCTGGTCCTGCCCCGGTGCCATCGCGTGCCAGACAGGCGCATGGCCGCCGGCCGCATTGCCCTGTGCGCTCGGGCGGGAGTCGGTGGCATGCCCGAACAGGCCGCCGCTTTCGTCTACGGCCGCTGCTCCGGCCGGGGTGCGCGCAACGCCCGCCTCGCCACGGCCGTTGTACAGCGCGCCCAGCACCAAGGGCTGATCGATGTTCCCGTCCAGAAAGCCGATCAGCACCTCCTGGCCGACACGCGGCAGGAACTGTGCACCGACGCCCGGTCCAGCGTAGCGCTGCGCGACCCGCAGCCAACAGGTCGTACCGGCATCTGTGGCGTCCTGTAGATGCAGACGTACCCGTACCCGGCCCAGGTGATCGGCGTACAGAGCGGCATCATCACGGCCATCGCCGGCGATCACCGTAGCGGTCTGATGGCCTGGCGCGAGCGGCCGCGGGTGGATGCGTTCGCCGGTGCCGTCGGCCAGCACGGGCCGCCACGGTCGATTCCGATCGACGGCGCGGAAGCGATTGGCATAACCCAGGGGCGCGGTTGTCTCCAGCGCCACGCCGGGTATGGCTGAACCGGCCTCAAGCCAGCGGGCCGGTGCCGCAGCGCGTGGTTGCTCCGCCCCCTGCGTGATCGGCGGCGGATTGCACCCGTAATGCAGTAGTTCCGTCGGCAGCAGGCTCGGCGTCGAACCAGCGCTCGCGGCCAGAACGCGGATGAAGCGACCGACCTGCAGGCTGCGTACGCTGCCTGCCGCCAGCCAGCCTGCACTGCCGGCCTCGTGCGCTTCAGCTGCTCGCCGCGCGCGACGATACCCCTCATCGGCGCCAGCCAGGGCGTGGGTGCCCACCGGCTCATAGACCTCGCGCGGGCTGTGCCCGGCTTCCTGCAGTGGCATCTGCACATGTCGGACGGTGGCCGCAGGGCCATCGTCGGTGACAAGCGAGAGCCGGCTGCTGCCCAGCCGACGCCACCTGCCCAGCTGCTGCAGGGCATCTGCGCGCTCGGTGGCGTCGGCACGGTGGAAACGGATACCGCCGTCTCGGGCCGATTGTGGATTCTCAGGTTGCACGCTGCTGTCGGCGAACAGCACGAGCGTCAATCCGCCGCTACTGTCGCTCTCGAACGTGCCCGCAATGCCTTCATCGGCCAACAGCCGCTGAACAAACTCAAGGTCCGGCTCCCGATACTGGATGCAGCAGTCGCGCACGGGTGCGGCGGCCAGAGCGGCCAGGGCATCGTCGCTCCAGCGCCAGCGGGCCAGTCCGCTGTGCGTGCCGAACACGTCCTCGACGATGTCCCGGACGGTCCGCTGCTGATGGACACGGCTGCGCCGCGCATGCCGCAGGAACCACGTCCATGGCACGAGATGCAGCCGATAGCGCGCCAGACCGCCGTCTGCGCCAAGGAGGTGAGCGGCGGCGATGTAGCCGCAGCGATGGTGGTCCTGGCCATCATCGAGGCAGGTGACCAGCGCGGCGCTCAGTCCCGGCCAGTCAGCGCATGCCAGGCCCGCATCCGGATGCACGGCATCTACCCAGTAATCGAAACCGTTGACCAGGCTTTCGTGGCCCCACCACTGTTCGACGAACAAGGGAGGCAGGCCCTCAGCCTGCAGCCGATGCAGTTGCCCGTTCGACCCGAGCCCCGCCAGCGGCGCGTGCGCAGCTGCCGTATGTGAAACATCCATGACCTCTCCCTGGCCGGGCGCTCCGCCCCGACGCTCAATGCCTGTGAACCTTCCGGTGGCCACCGCTGCTTCCGGTTTCCGTTCCCCACCCGGCCGTGACGCTTTTTTCACCACCGGCGCAGGAAGCTTGTGGCACAAGCATTGCGAACGTCTATCCACAGGTTCCCGCAGGCCCGATCCACACCCCGTGTGGAAAACCGCGTCGCAGCCCCCGTACTGGCCGTGTGCGCCCCCGCGCGCTACCCTTGTTTCCCCTTGAAGACACTGTGGTGGAAGGCTTCCGCCCCACCTCCAGCAATGAAAAACATCGAGCATCGAGACTTCACCCTGTCGCCGGAAGACAACGCGCGCCTGGCCAACCTGTGCGGCCCGTTCGACGGCCATTTGCGACAGATCGAACTGAAACTCGGCGTGGAGATCGCCAATCGCGGCTTCGTGTTCCGCATCAGTGGACCGAAGGAAGCCAGCGTGGAAGCGCAGAAGCTGATCGAGGCCCTGTACGCCGAAGCCGGCGAGACCACCTTCGACAACCACGCCATCCACCTGCGCCTGGCCCAGGCCAACGTGGAGCAGATCGCCGAACGCTCGTACGAAGCACAGGACGTGGCGATCCGGGTCAAGCGTGGCACCGTGCGCGGTCGCGGCGCCAACCAGGGCCGCTACCTGCACCAGATCGCCACCCATGACATCAACTTCGGCATCGGCCCGGCCGGTACCGGCAAGACCTTCCTGGCCGTGGCCAGCGCGGTGGAAGCGCTGAACGAGTCGCGCGTGCAGCGCCTGATCCTGGTGCGGCCTGCGGTCGAGGCCGGCGAGAAGCTCGGCTTCCTGCCTGGCGACCTGACCCAGAAGGTCGATCCCTACCTGCGGCCGCTGTACGACGCCCTGTACGAAATGATGGGCGTGGAGAAGGTGGTGAAGCTGCTGGAGAAGAACGTCATCGAGATCGCACCGCTGGCGTACATGCGTGGCCGCACGCTCAACGACGCGTTCGTGATCCTGGACGAGGCGCAGAACACCACCATCGAGCAGATGAAGATGTTCCTGACCCGGCTGGGCTTCGGCTCCACCGCCGTGGTCACCGGCGACCTGACCCAGACCGACCTGCCCAAGCACCTGAAATCGGGCCTGCGCGATGCCATCGACGTGCTGCGCGATGTCGAGGGCGTGAGCTTCACCTTCTTCGAATCGCGCGACGTCGTCCGCCATCCGCTGGTGGCCCGCATCGTCAGTGCCTACGACCGCCGCGACCTGCATCAGATCCAACCCGGAGCGACATCATGACCCGTGGTCCCGTACGGCTGGACGTCGCCGTCAGTTACGCCCTGCCCCGCGCCGGACTGCCGGCCGCGGTGAGCTTCCGCAGGTGGGTTGCCGCGGCCCTGAAGGGGCGGATCCGCGAAGCCGACCTGGCGATCCGCGTGGTCGATGCCAAGGAGGGGCAGTCGCTGAACCGCCACTACCGCGGCAAGGACTACGCCACCAATGTGCTCAGCTTCCCGGCCGAAGTGCCCGAAGGCCTGCCCAAGGGCGTGAAGTTCCCGCTGCTGGGCGACCTGGTGATCTGTGCCCCGGTGGTCGAGCGCGAGGCCGGTGAGCAGGGCAAGGCGCTCAACGCCCACTATGCGCACCTCACCGTGCACGGCGTGCTGCACCTGCTCGGCTGGGACCACGAAGACGACAAGGAAGCCGAGGCGATGGAGCAGCTGGAACGCGAGATCCTGGCCGAGCTCGGCATCGCCGACCCTTACGCCGGCGAGCGCTGAGCCCGCCGCCCCCCTGACCGGAAGGCAGCCGAGCCCAGGCTCGGCGCCACCACGGAGTGCCGCTGTGTTCCTGCCCCTGCTGCTTGCCACCTCTGCGTCCGCCGCTCCGCTGGACCTGCCGGCACTGATCGAATGCCGCCAGGACGTGGCCGCCCATGCCGCGCTGGCACCGCTGCTGGCCGACCCGCTGAAAGCGGTCGCCAGCGGCCTGCAACCCCTGCCGCAGGGCAACCGGTTCCTGAGCGAGTACCGGCTGGCGCAGCCCATCACGGTGTTCGGCACCCGCACGGACCGGGTCGCGATGGCCGGTGCCAGCATCATGGCCATCCTCGATGAGGCCGACCCCCGGCCACTGGCCAGGCGGCTCGGGCTGGAGACCGGATACGACCAGGACGGCAAGTTCATGGCGGGGCGCGAACTGGTCAGCCGTGACGTGACCGACCCGACCACCGGCGAGGCGCAGATCGAGTCGATCATCCTCAGTGTCTCAACGGTGGCCTCCCACCCGGGCCGGACGCTGGCCGGCTGCACCTACAGCCTGGACCTGCCCGAAGCACCGGCGTCCCGGCCTGAACTGGCGCCGCCCCCGATCACCGGCCCCGGCAGCGGGGGGCGCTGACAG
Organism: Stenotrophomonas sp. RS-48; assembly: GCF_030053245.1. Taxonomy (NCBI): domain Bacteria; kingdom Pseudomonadati; phylum Pseudomonadota; class Gammaproteobacteria; order Lysobacterales; family Lysobacteraceae; genus Stenotrophomonas; species Stenotrophomonas sp. RS-48. The sequence goes on along the minus strand of NZ_JASGBV010000002.1, from coordinate 39,817 downwards.
GCCGCTACATCCTGCTAGACTGGCGCCAACGCCCGGCATGCCGGGTGCCCTTTTTCCAGAGATGTCTGAAGACGACAGTAGTAGCTCCCTGCAGGAGCACAGTGAAAAGAAGCGCGGCTGGCTGGAACGCCTGACGTCCGCGTTCTCCGGCGAACCCCATACCCGCGACGAGCTGGTCGCTGTCCTGCACACCGCGCAGGAAGAAGGTCTGATCGCCGCCGATACCCTGAAGATGATGGAAGGCGCCATTTCGGTGGCCGAGCTGACCGTGGGCGACGTGATGATCTCGCGTTCGCAGATGGTCTCGCTGCCGGTCGAAGCGCCCTTCCTGGAACTGATGAAGCAGGTGGTCGAATCCGGCCATTCGCGCTTCCCGGTGCATGGCGAGAACAAGGACGACATCCTCGGCATCCTGCTGGCCAAGGACCTGCTGCGCGGCGTGGTTGCCGACCACGGCCCGGCCAACGTACGCGAACTGCTGCGCCCGGCGGTGCTGATTCCTGAAGCGAAGAAGCTCAACGTGCTGCTGAAGGAGTTCCGCCTGTCGCGCAACCACATGGCCATCGTGGTCGACGAGTACGGCGGCGTCGCCGGCCTGGTCACCATCGAGGACGTGCTGGAACAGATCGTCGGCGACATCGATGACGAGCACGACGAAGCCGAGGATCCGTCGGCACAGATCGCGATCCAGGCCGACGGCCAGTACGTGGTCGATGCTCTGACCCCGATCGGGGATTTCAACGAGCGCTTCGGTGCCACGTTCTCCGACGAGGACTACGACACCATCGGCGGCCTGGTCACGGAAGCGGTCGGTCACCTTCCGGAGATCGGAGACGAACTGGCGCTGGACCGCTTCATGTTCCGTGTCGCGCGTGCCGATGCGCGCCGGGTACAGGCCTTCCACGTGACGGTGCTGCCACCGGACGCGCAGGACGACGCTTGAAGCGGCGCGGGCTGATCCTCACCCTGTGGCTGGCACTGTGCATGCTGGCCACGGCCGTGCCTGCCATCGCCTTCGCGCAGGCCACGGCTGCGGTCGCCGGGACCCCGGCGCCGCGCATCGGCGTGGTGACGATGCAGCCCGGCACGGTGTTCTTCGAGCGTTTCGGCCATGACGCCATCGTGGTGCTCGATCCGGCCAGTGGTGAGGCAACGTCGTACAATTTCGGCTACTTCGATCCGTCCGAGGATGATTTCATCGGTCGTTTCGTGCGTGGCGACATGATGTATTACCTGGTGGCGCTGCCCCTTCAGCAGGACCTGTCGTACTACGACGAGACCGGCCGCGGAGCGAGCGTGCAGTGGCTGGATCTGCGCCCGGACCAGGCGCGCGCACTGGCCGCCGACCTGGCCGAGCGGGCCAGGCCGGAGAACGCGCGCTACCACTACGACTACTACACCGCCAACTGCGCGACGATGGTGCGCGACACGCTGGACAAGGCGCTGGGTGGCGGACTGCATGCGCAGCTGTCCGGACGCTCGCGCGGCAATACCTACCGCAGCGAATCGGTCCGCCTGGCCTCGCCCGCGCCGTGGATGTGGCTGGGCTTCGACGTGGGCCTAGGCCCGTTCGCCGATCAGCCGCTGTCACGCTGGCAGGAAGCGTTCGTGCCGATGCGCCTGGCCGATGCCCTGCGCCAGGCGCGCAACAGCGACGGTCGTCCGCTGGTGCAGTCCGAGCAGGAACTGCTGCCGCACCGCATCGATCCGGAGCCCAAGGAATTCCCGCGCCGCTGGTGGCCGTGGCTGCTGTGCGGCCTGGCCATCGCTGCCGGCGTGCTGGCGTTGCGCAACCGGCCGCGCCTGCTGGCCGGACTGGGACTGCCGTTGTGGCTGCTGTGTGCCGTCGCAGGTGGCCTGCTGGTGTTCCTCTGGGGCTTCAGCACCCATTACGCCGCCTGGGCCAACCGCAACCTGCTGCTGCTTTCGCCGTTGTGCGTGCTGCTGCTGCCGGGCGCGGTCCGGCTGCTGCGCCGTCGCCCGCCGGGCCGCATGTTCACGGTCGTGCTGTGGCTGGTGGCACTGCAGGCCCTGGCCGCGCTGGTCCTGCACTGGCTGAGCCTGCAGGCACAGTACAACGTGCAATGGATCGTGCTGCTGCTGCCGATCCATGCTGCCCTGGCCTGGGTGCTGGGGCGCGATCGTCACTTGTCGGATACGCGGCACTGACGCACGATGGCGGGCATGTCACTGCCCGCCTCCGCTGCCGCACCTGCTTCGGCCAATCCCGCCTGCGTCATCAACTGCGTCCACTACGATGAGCAGGGCGTCCGCCATGACATCAGCCTGGACGCCATCAGCGACGTCATCGCCAGCGGCAACGGCTTCGTCTGGGTCGGCCTGTTCGACCCCAATGAAGACGTGCTGCTGAAGCTGCAGGAGGAGTTCTGCCTGCACGACCTGGCGATCGAGGACGCGCGGAATGCGCACCAGCGGCCGAAGGTGGAAGCCTACGGCAACTCGCTGTTCGTGGTGATGACCACCGCGCAGATGGTCGATGAGCGCATCCAGTACGGTGAAACCCACGCCTTCCTCGGGCCGCGTTTCCTGGTGACCGTGCGCCACGGTGCTTCGCTGTCGTATGCACCAGTACGTGCCCGGGTGGAACGCGAGCCGCAGCTGCTGAAGATGGGTCCGTCGTATTGCCTGTATGCCGTCACCGACTTCGTGGTCGACAACTACCTGCCGATCACCAACCGCTTCCGCGACACGCTGGAGCTGCTGGAGAAGGACATCTTCGCCGAGAGCTACAAGCGCAGCACCGTGGTGCGCCTGTACGAGCTCAAGCGCGAGTTGAACAAGATGCGGATGGCCGTGGCCCCCTTGCAGGACGTGCTGGCGCAGCTGCGCCGCTACCAGGGCGAATTGATTCCGGACGAAGTGAAGCTCTACGTGCGCGACGTGCATGACCATGCGGTGCGCATCAGCGACGTGATCGATACCCTGCGCGAGATGCTGGGTACCGCACTGAGCGTGAACCTCTCGCTGGTGACGCTGGCGCAGGGCGAAACCGTAAAGCGGCTGGGTGCGTGGGCGGCCCTGCTGGCGGCGCCGACACTGATCACGAGCTGGTACGGCATGAACTTCAGTCACATGCCGGAGTTGAGCCAGCCATGGGCGTACCCGCTGATGATCGTCGGCGTGGGCGGTGTCTGCGTGGGCCTGTACCGGTTGTTCAAGCGCGCGCGGTGGTTGTAGAGCCGAGCCCAGGTTCGGGCTCGGCTGCTTCTTACCGTGGCACACGGAATGCATCATCAGGCCACGTAGACAGTCTTGATGTTCATGAACTCATGGATGCCATGGTCCGCCAGTTCGCGGCCGAAGCCTGACTGTTTGCTGCCGCCGAACGGCAGCCGCGCGTCACTCTTGACGATGGCATTGACGAAGGCCGCACCGCATTCCATGCGCTGGGCGAAGGACTCGCCACGCACCGGGTCACCGGTCCAGACACTGCCGCCCAGCCCGAAGCGGGTGTCGTTGGCCACGCGCAGCGCTTCCTCTTCATCCTTGACCCGGATCACCGCAGCCACCGGCCCAAACAGTTCCTCGTCGTAGGCGGGCATGCCCGGCCCGACCTGGTCCAGCACGGTGGCCGGATAGCCGGCATGCGTGCCCGCGATCGGCTCGCCGCCCAGCAGCACCCGCGCCCCCTTGGCCACACTCGCCTGCACCTGCTTGTGCAGCTCGTCGCGCAGGTCCGCGCGGGCCATCGGTGCCAGCGTGGTCTCGCGCTCGCTGGGGTCGCCATACCGGCGCTGACCAGCCGCCTCGACGAAGCGGCGGGTGAATTCATCGGCCACGCGCTCCACCACGATGAAGCGCTTGGCAGCGATACAGGTCTGCCCACTGTTGTCGAAGCGTGACTTCACTGCGGCCGCCACGGTCTTGTCGAGGTCGGCATCGTCCAGCACCACGAAGGCGTCACTGCCCCCCAGCTCCATCACCGACTTCTTCAGCTGGCTGCCCGCATTGGACGCGATCGAACGCCCGGCGCGTTCGCTGCCGGTCAGCGTCACCGCCTTCACCCGCGCATCGCGCAGCACCTCGGCTGCCTGGTCGTTGTCGATGTGCAGAACGTCGAACACACCGGCCGGCAGGCCACCGTCGCGGCACACCGCCAGGATCAGGTCCGCACACTGGGGCACGTTGCTGGCGTGCTTGAGCAGCGCCACGTTGCCGGCCATGAAGGCAGGCGCAAGGAAGCGGAACACCTGCCAGACCGGGAAGTTCCATGGCATCACCGCGAACACGCAGCCGATCGGCTCGTAGCGCACGTAGCTGCGCTGTGCCTCGGTATCGATCAGCTGGGGCTTGAGGTAGTCGGCGGCGTGATCGGCGTAGTACTCGCAGGCCGCCGCGCATTTGTCGACCTCGGCCAATGCCTCGGCCTTCAGCTTGCCCATCTCGTGCGTCATCGCCTGCTGCAGCTCGTCACGCCGCGTGCGCAGCTGCGCGGCAATGCCTCGCAGGACGGCACCCCGCTCCTGCAGCGAACGTGCGGCCCAGGCCGGGAATGCGTCGGCCGCGGCCTGCAGGCGCTGCTCGACGTCGGCAGCGCCCATCAGTTCATGGCGGTAGGTCACCTGGCCGGTGGTGGGATCGATGATCTCGACAGTCATGGGGAATCTCCTTCAGGCAGATCCCCAGTGTGCGCCCTTGCCCGTGAGCCGCGCGTTGCCGGATCAGCCGTTGTCCTGCCGGGCCAGCTGCAGGTCGCGCTGGCGCCGCTTCTCGGCGCGCGCGTTGATGTACCAGCCGATCACCGCCGCGATCGACACCGCCGATACCAGCAGCGTGGCCAGCGCATTGATCTTCGGGCTGATGCCCATGCGGACCGAGGCGAAGACCTTCATCGGCAGTGTTGTCGAGCCCGGCGTGGCGACGAAGCTGGCCACCACCACGTCATCCAGCGACAGCGTGAAGGCCAGCAGCCAGCCCGCTACCAGTGCTGGGGCGATGATCGGCAGCGTGATGCGGGTGAACACGGTCAGCCGGCTGGCCCCCAGGTCCATCGCCGCTTCTTCCAGCGACAGGTCCATTTCCTGCAGGCGCGAAGACACCACTACGGTGACGAAGCACAGGGTGAAGGTGACGTGGGCGATCCAGATGGTCGCCAGTCCACGCGCCGGGAAGCCCGGAATGGCCCCCATCGAGGCCAGCAGCGCCATCAGCGAGAAACCCAGGATCACGTCCGGCATCACCAGCGGCGCGGTGACCAGCGCGCCGAACAGCGGCTTGCCGCGGAAACGCTTGAATCGGGTCATCACCATGGCCGCCAGCGTACCGAGCACCGTGGCGGTGCAGGCGGTCCAGAACGCCACCACCAGGCTGGTCCACATCGCGTCCATCAGTGCACGGTCGGCGAACAGATCGCTGTAGGCGCGGGTGGAGAAGCCCGCCCATACCATCGCCAGCCGCGAACTGTTGAACGAATAGAACATCAACAGCAGGATCGGCAGGTACAGGAAGGCGAAGCCGAGCAGCAGCACGCCCAGACCCAGGCCCTTGGCGGTACGCGGGCTCATGCCTGCTTCCCTTCCAGCAGGCGCTGCTGGGAACGGTTGAACAGCAGGATCGGCACCAGCAGCAGCAGGATCATCGCCACCGCCATCGCCGAGGCGCCCGGCCAGTTGCGGTTGTTGAAGAACTCGTTCCACAGCTGCCGGCCAACCATCAACGTCTCCGATCCGCCGAGCATCTCAGGGATGACGAACTCGCCGACCGCCGGAATCATCACCAGCATGCAGCCGGCGATGATGCCGGCCCTGGACAGCGGCAGGGTGATGCGCAGGAAGGCCTGCCACGGCTTCGCACCGAGATCGTAGGCCGCCTCCAGCAGGCGGTGGTCATGCTTGACCAGGTTGGCGTACAGCGGCAGCACCATGAATGGCAGATAGCAGTAGACGATACCGATATAGGCCGCGGTCGGCGTATCGATCAGCTGCAGCCTGGGCAGCCCCATGCCGGTCATCAGCGTCTGCAGACCGGTGAACTGCAGGAACTGGTCGAGCAGGCCGTTGCGGTCCAGGATCGCCTTCCACGCGTACACGCGGATCAGGAACGAGGTCCACGACGGCAACACCACCAGCATCATCGCCACGTTGCGCGCCGCCGGCGACAGCCGGGCGATGGCATAGGCCATCGGGTAGCCGATCAGCAGGGTCAGGAAGGTGGAGATCGCTGCGATCTTGATGGAACTCAGGAACGCCTGGGCGTAGATCGAATCGCGGAACAGCGCCAGATAGTTCTCGAGATTGAGCTTGAGCGAGAACCCGCCGTCCACGTACTGCAGCAGCCAGGTGTACGGCGGCGAGCCGACACGGCTGTGCGAGAAGCTGATCATCAATACGATCAGGAAGGGCACTGCGAAGAACAGCAGCAGCCACAGATACGGGACACCGATCACCGTGGCGCGCAGTCCCGGCAGCCAGCGCTTCAGCCCGGCGACACTCATGAGGTCAGCACCACGCCGTCATTGTCGCGCCAGTGCACCCACACGCTGTCACCCCAGGTCAGGCCATCGCTGGCCCAGCGCTGCGAATTGGCGAAGTTGGCCAGCACCTTGGCTCCACTGGGAAGCCGCACGTGGTAGACCGAGTGACTGCCGAAGTAGGCGATGTCCTCGATCACGCCCTGTGCCTTGTTGGTGTGCCCTTCCGGTTCGTCCTTGCCGATCATCACCTTTTCCGGGCGCAGCGCGAATGCGACCGGCTGCCCTTCATATCCAGTGATGCCATGGGCGATGTAGATCGGCGCCGGGAACAGCGGCGATCGTACGGTCACATACTCCGGCAGGTCCTCGTCGATCACGCCGTCGAACAGGTTCACCGAGCCGATGAACTCGGCGACGAACCGGTTGGCCGGCTGCTCGTACACTTCGTCCGGCTTGCCGACCTGCTGGATCCAGCCCGCATCCATCACCGCGATGCGGGTGGCCATGGTCATCGCTTCTTCCTGGTCGTGGGTGACCATCACGCAGGTCACGCCCGACGATTCGATGATGCTGACCAGTTCCAGCTGCATCTGCGAGCGCAGCTTCTTGTCCAGTGCACCCATCGGCTCATCCAGCAGCAGCAGCTTGGGGCCCTTGGCCAACGAGCGTGCCAGCGCCACGCGCTGCTGCTGTCCGCCGGACAGCTGATGCGGCTTGCGCTTGCCGAGGTGGCCCATCTGCACCAGCTCCAGCATTTCGCCGACGCGCCTGCCGATCGCATCCTTGCCCAGCCCGTCCTGCTTGAGGCCGAACGCGATGTTCTGCTCGACCGTCATGTGCGGGAACAGGGCGTAGGACTGGAACATCATGTTGACCGGCCGCTGATAGGGCGGCAACGCGTCCAGACGCTGCCCATCAAGGGTGATACTGCCCTTGGTGGGTGTCTCGAAGCCGCCCAGGCAGCGCAGCAGGGTGGATTTGCCGCTGCCGGAGCCGCCCAGCAGGGCAAAGATCTCGCCCTTGCGCACATCCAGATTGACGTCGTCGACGGCGACGAAACCGTCGAATTCCTTGCGCAGGTCACGAATGGAGAGATAGCCGGGCGCACTCACCGTATCAACGGCGGCGGCTTCCGGCTGGGCTTCAACGGGCATGGGGGCTCCGGGAGCGGGCGGTGGACAGCGGGCGCCATTCTACCGGCCAGGGGGCGATGACGGTATGACGGGGTATGGCGAGCGGCCGTCGCCCGGCGGGCATGGCCCGGCGCTGCCGGAGCCGGGCCATGCGGGTAGCGCCGGGCCATGCCCGGCGCAGAGGATCAGCGAACAGCCACCGGCGGCGCCTCCTGCCAGCCCAGCCCCAGGCTCTTCTGCAGCGCCACGTACCGCACCAGCAACTGCAGCCGCGCCTGGGCGACGGCATCCTGCGCCTGCAGCCGCTGGCGCTGCACGTCCAGCAGATCGATCTGCGAGGTGGCACCCGCCTGTCGACGCTGGCTCATCAACGCCAGCGAACGGTCCGCCGAAGCCTCGGCGCGGACACTGGCCTGCAGTTGCTGCCGGGCCGCACCGAAGCGCGCCAACGCGGTGTTGGCATCCTGCAGTGCAGCCAGCACCGTGCCCTCGTAGGCCGCCAACCGGGCCTCATTGCCGGCCCGAGCCTGGGCCACACGGGCCTTGTTCACGCCGAAGTCGAACAGCGACCAGCGCAGGAACGGTGCGACGATGGTGGCGGCTGAATCCCGCCCCAGGTCGGAAACCGAGGTGGCGCCCGCGCCGATGCTGCCCAGCAGGGTCACCTGCGGAAAATACGCCGAGATCGCCTGGCCGATCTGCGCCGAGGATGCCGCCAGCTCGCGCTCAGCCTTGCGCACATCCGGCCGGCGCTGGATCAACGCGCCCGCATCGTCCACCGGGACGCTGGCCGGCAGCACCGGCAGCGGCTGGTCTGCCGCCAACCGCGCATCCAGCGCCCCCGGCTCGCGGCCAACCATCAGGGCCAGCACATCCCGGGCTTCGTCGGCCTGTGCCTGTAGCGGCGGCAGCGCAGCCTGCTGCTGTTGCAGCTGGGCCTGCGCGCGCTCCACCTGCAGGTCCGAATCCGCACCGCGTTGGCGACGCTGACGGGTCAGCTGCAGGCTTTCATCGGCGGCTCGGAGGTTGTGCTCGGCCAGGGCGATACGCTCGCGGCTGCTGCGGTAGCCGAGGTAGACCTGGGTCAGTTCCGCGGCAAGCTGCACCTGCGCATCGGCCAGTGCTGCGGCGTTGGCCTCGGCTTCGGCGGCGGCCTGTTCGGCCGCGCGGCGTCGGCGGCCGAACAGGTCCAGTTCCCAACTGGCGTCGAAGCCGGCCACGTACAGCTCGGTGTCCAGATCGATATCGGCGAACTGCTGGCGCAGCTGCGCCGCCTCCTGCGGACGGCCGTTGGCTTCGGCCACCCCGGCGATGTTCTCGCCCAGACCGCGCACGCTGTTTTCCAGCGAATCCGGTGCCTTGATGTTGGCGTAGCCCGCCGCCGCGCCCACGCTGGGCAGCTGCTCGGCGCGGCGCTGGCGCTGCAGCGCGCGCGAGGCCAGCAGCTTGGCCTGGGCGGCGCGCAGGTTGGGGCTGTTGCGCAGCGCCTCGTCCACCAGCTGGTCCAGCAGCGGATCGTTGAGCGCGCGCCACCACTGGCTGGGCGGGCTGGCAGGCTGCACGCCGGCCTGCGCCGCGCGTGGGAGCTGCGCCTGCGCGGTAGCGACCGTGGCCACGTCCGGTTTCACGTAATCCGGCCCCACCATGCAGCCCGCCAGCAGCAGCGGCAGGGTGGCCGGGCACAGCCGGCGCAGAAGGGGGGAAACGGGCAAGGTCGTCGAAGTCATCAGTGCATCGCCAATGGAACGCCCTTGGGCAGGGGCTTGAGCAGGAAGACCAGCGGCAGGGTGGCCACCACGATCAGGCCGAAGATCCAGAACAGGTCGTTGTAGGCCATCACCATCGCCTGCATCTGCACCGTCTGCGCCAGCACGGCCATCGCCTGGGTGGCGTCGCCCAGCTGCTGGCCGTAGGCATGCAGCGCGTCCTGTGCGATGGTCGAGTTTGCGGTAACGCTGCTGCCGATCGCATCGATGTGCAGGGTGGTGCGGCGTTCCTGGAAAGTGGAAATGATGGCCAGCCCGATCGAGCCGCCGAGATTGCGCGCGGCGTTGAACAGGCCGGACGCATCGCTGGTGTACTCGCGCGGCACCGAGGTGATGGCCGCCTGGTTCAACGCCATCATCGCCAACGCCAGCCCACAGCCCTGCAGCAGCTGGCCTATGACGAAGTGCGGGCCGATGCTGTCCGGAGTCAGCCCCAGATTGACGAAGCAGGCAGCGGCGAAGCACAGCATGCCGCCGAACACCATGATGCGTACGTCGACCGTTTCCAGCATCTTCGGCATCAACGGCATCAGCAGGATGGTCGGCAGGCCGGCCAGCAGCAGCACATAGCCGGCCTGCTCGGTGTTGTACCCGGCGATGATCGCCAGGAACTGCGGGATCATGTACATGACCCCGAACAGGATCATGCCCACCGCCATCACCATCACGAACACCGCGCCGAAACTGCGCTGGAACAGGATGTTGAGGCGGATGACCGGCTCCCTGCTGGTGAACTGCGAAAGCGCGAGCAGCGCGAAGCCCAGCACCGAGACGATGCTGAGAACCACGATCATCGTCGATTCGAACCAGCGCTCGCGCTGGCCGTCTTCCAGCACCACGGTAAGCGCGGACAGGCCGGCGGTCATGCCGACGATGCCCAGCCAGTCTGCGCGCAGCAGCCCACCCCAATCAGACGTTTCATGCGGAAGGCCGAGCAGCAGCAGGGCAACCAGGCCGGCGCAGATCGGCACGTTGATGAAGAACGCGTAGTGCCAGCTGACGTTCTCGGTCAACCAGCCGCCCAGCAAGGGGCCGATCACCGGGCCCAGGATGACGGTCATGCCGAACAGCGCCGTACCCAGCGGCTGCTGCTTCGGCGGCAGCCGCGTGCCGACGATGGTCAGCGCGGTCGGGATCAGCGCACCACCGGCAAAACCCTGCCCTACCCGTCCGGCGATCATCATCGGCAACGAATCGGCCAGGCCGCACATCACCGAGAACGCAGTGAACAGCGTGGCGCAGATCAGCAGGAAAGTGCGCAGGCCCAGCGTGCGCACGAACCAGCCGGTCAGCGGAATCATCACGATTTCCGAGACAAGGAAGGCGGTGGAGATCCAGGTGCCTTCGGTGCCGCTGGCGCCCACTTCGCCCTGGATGGTGGGCAACGCGGCGTTGACGATGGAGATGTCCAGCGTAGCCATGAACGAACCGATGGTGCCGGCCGCCACGGCCAGCCAGGCCGCGGCATCCGCCTTGCCTCCGGCGACAGGTGCTGCATGGGCACGGGTGGCGTTCATCGCACCGGCGCGGCCATGGCCTCGGCCTCGTCCTGGGTGCGCTCGCGCGCATCCTTTGCATTGCGGGTATCTACGGTCACTTCCACCGACATGCCCGGCACCAGCACCTTGCGCGCTTCGGCACCTGCGTCCACCCGGATGCGCACCGGCACGCGCTGCACGACCTTGGTGAAGTTGCCGGTGGCGTTCTGTGGCGGCAACAGCGCGAACTGCGAGCCGGTACCCGGCGAAATGCTCTCCACCGTGCCGCGCAATGGGGTGCCTGGCAACGCATCGACCTTGATTTCGGCCGCCTGGCCGGCGCGCATCAGCCCCACCTGGGTTTCCTTGAAGTTGGCAACGAGGTACAGCGAGGCAACCGGCACGATGGTCATGGTGCGGGTACCGGCAGCAACAAACTGGCCGACCTGCACGGTCTTGTTGCCGACACGACCATCGATGCGCGCGCGCAGCTCGGTGTCCTCAAACGCCACTCTGGCCTGCGCAGCGTCGGCCTGCGCCTGCTTCAGTCCAGCCTGCGCCTGCTCGAGCTGGGCCTGGCTGGCTTCGATCTGGCTCTGCGCGCCCTGGATCTGTGCCTTGGCTGCATCGTACTGGGCCTGGGCGCGTTCGACATCGTGGCGCAGGCTTTCGACGTGTTCATGGGTGTCGGCCCCACTGGCCGCCAGCGGGGTGAAGCGCGCCAGCTCTGACCGGCCGAAACGCAGCGAGGCGGCGGCCGCGGTGAGCTGGGTGCGTGCCTGCAGCAGGCTGGACTGCTGGCCCTGCACCCCAGCGGCAGCAGCGGCGATGTCGGCTTCGCGCACGGCGATCACGGCCTCGGCCTGGTCCAGCGTGGCACGGTAGGTGCGCGGGTCGATGCGCAGCAGCGGTTCGCCGGCCTTGACCCACTGGTTGTCCTGCACCAGCACTTCGGTGACGTAACCGTTGATGCGCGGAGCGACCGCGACAGCGTCGGCCTGCAGATAGGCGTTGTTGGTGTCCTGCAGGTAGCGGCCGACCAGCAGGTGGTAGATCAGCCAGGCAACCAGGGCGATGACCACGACGACGCCGATGATGGCCAGCGTCCAGCGGACCTTGGGGTTCTTCAGCGGCGAAGGCTTGTCCTCGGTGGAAGGCGTTTCGTCAGGGGCGGCGTCGGCGCGCTGGGGCTGTTCGGTCATTGTCTGAAGGCGGTGGTCGGTGCCATACGGGACGGTAGGGGAAGCGATGCGGAGGCAAGGTGAAAAAAAACGGAGGCCATTGGCCTCCGTTTCCTGTGCGCTGACGTCTGCCCGCATCCGCCGGGCATGGCCCGGCGCCACCGTCATCTCACCTGCCGGTCTTCACCTCGGTCCACAGACGGGTGTACAGCTTGTCCGTCTCCGGGGTGTTGATCGAATAGGTGAACATCTTCGCGGCCACATCGGCCGGCGGGTAGATGGTCGGGTCGGTACGGATCGCCTCGTCCACCAGCGGAGTCGCGGTCGGCACCGGGTTGGCGTAGTGGATGAAGTTGGTATTGGCCGCAGCGACCTTCGGCTCCAGCAGGTAATTGATGAACTTGTAAGCGGCTTCCGGATGCTTGGCGTCCTTCGGGATCGCCAACATGTCGAACCACTGCGGTGCGCCTTCCTTCGGAATCGAATAGGCGACATGCACGCCGTTGCTGGCCTCCTCGGCGCGGTCGCGGGCCTGGATGATGTCACCCGACCAGCCGACCACCAGGCAGGTGCCGCCGTTGGCCAGCGAACCGACGTACTGCGAGGAGTGGAAGTTCTGCACGTACGGGCGGATCGACTTCAACAGGTCGGCCGCCTTCTGCAGCTCGGCCGGATCGCCGCTGTGCGGGTCCAGGCCCAGATAGTGCAGTGCGATCGGGATCATGTCGGCCGGCGTGTCCAGGATGGTCACGCCGCAGTCCTTCATCTTGCTGATGTTCTCCGGCTTGAACACCAGGTCCCAGCTGTTGGCGATGTCGGCGCTGCCGCCGAAACGCTCCTTCAGCATGTCCACGTTGTAGCCGATGCCGGTGGTGCCGACCATGTACGGCACGCCGTAGCGGTTGTCCGGATCCTGGGTGGCGATGCGCTTCATCACCGCCGGGTCCAGATTGGCCAGGTTCGGGATCTTGCTCTTGTCCAGCGGCAGGAACACGCCCGCCTGGATCTGCCGGCCGAAGAAGTTCAGCGTCGGCACCACCACGTCGTAGCCGCTGTTGCCGGCCAGCAGCTTGGTCTCGACCATCTCATCGCTGTCGAACACGTCGTAGGTCACCTTGATCCCGGTTTCCTTCTCGAAGGTCGGGATGGTGTCCTCGGCAATGTAATCGCTGTAGTTGTAGACGTTCAGGACCTGGCTGTCCTGACTGCCACCGTTGCCACCGCCACAGGCGGCGAGCATGGCGGAGGCCAGGCCGAGCGTGAGGATACGCAGCTTCATCGGGTGCTCCAGAATGCGGGGAGGGGGGCCGGCTCGGGCCGGCGACGGATGCCAGCCTACCCCCCGGCGGCGGATTTTTCTATTCCACGCTTTCACACGTTCAGCAGCAGGAACTCGCGCTCCCACGAGCTGATGACACGGAAGAAGGTCTCGTACTCCTTGCGCTTGACCGAGATGTAGGCCCGGCAGAAGCGCTCGCCCAGCAGCGCCTGCAGTTCGCCGCAGCGCTCAAGCCCGTCCAGCGCTTCGCCCAGCGAGCGCGGCAGGTCGTAGCCCAGCTCCTTGGCGCTTCCGGTGACCGGCGCATCCGGCGCCAGCCGCTCGCGGATGCCGAGCAGGCCACAGGCCAGGGTGGCGGCCATCGCCAGGTAGGGATTGGCGTCGGAGCCCGCGAATCGGCTCTCCACCCGCATGTTCTCCGGTGTATCCAGCGGCACGCGCAGGCCGCAGGTGCGGTTGTCGAAGCCCCAGTGCACGTTGCTCGGCGACACCTCGCCGAACACCAGCCGGCGATAGGAATTGACGTTCGGCGCGAAGAACGCCATCGCCTGCGGCGCATACTTCTGCAGCCCCCCAAGATAATGGCCGAACACCGGGCTGAACTCGCCTTCGGCATCGGTCTCACCGGCGAACACGTTGCTGCCATCGCTCACCCGCACCAGGCTCTGGTGGATGTGCATGGCGCTGCCCGGTTCGTTCTCCATCGGCTTGGCCAGGAAAGTGGCGTACACGCCGTGGCGCATCGCCGCCTCGCGCATGGTGCGCTTGAACAGGAAAACCTGGTCGGCCAGATCCATCGCATCGGCGTGGGTGAAGTTGACTTCCAGCTGTGCCGCGCCGGATTCGTGGATCAGCGTGTCCACGTCCAGCTTCATGGCATCGGCGTAGTCGTACATCAGGTCGAGGATGGGGTCGAACTCGTTGACCGCATCGATCGAATACGACTGCCGCGCTGTTTCCGGGCGACCGGAGCGGCCGGCAGGCGGCAGCAGCGGGAAATCCGGGTCGGTGTTCTTCTGCACCAGGAAGAACTCCAGTTCCGGCGCCACCACCGGGCGCAGGCCCAGCTCGGCGTAGGCCGCCAGCACGCGACGCAGCACATTGCGCGGCGCCAGCTCATGCGGCTCGCCATTCTTGGTGTAGCAGTCATGGATGATCTGCGCGGTGGCATCGGCGGCCCACGGCACCATGCGCACGGTGTCCGGATCCGGGCGCAGCATCATGTCCGAGTCCGACGGCGAGGTCAGTTCGTAGTAGTCATCCGGAAACTCGCCGGTGACAGTCGTGGCGAAGATGCCCTCGGGCAGGCGGGTCCCGTAGTCGTGCGAGAACTTATCGGCGGGAATGATCTTGCCGCGCGCGTTGCCGGTGATGTCGGGCACCAGGCATTCGACTTCGGTGATACGCCGCTCCTTCAGCCAGCGCAGCAGGCTGCTCTCCTGCGGTGCGGGGGGCGTTGCCGTCTTGCGCGGGCGCGTTCGGGAACTCATCGGGAATCCAGTTGGTTCTGTTGATGCTGCCGGCAAGCTTGGCCGAACGCACGGAAAATAGCGTGATAGAACGGCGCCTGCATGACGCGCCACTCCGGGTGCCACTGTACGCCGAGCACGAAGCGGTGGCGCGGGCTGCGTGCCGCCTCGACCAGCCCGTCATCGGCGCGGGCCTCGACCTGCAGGCCGCTGGCCAGGCGGGCAATACCCTGGCCGTGCACCGAATTGACCTGCACCCTCCCCTCGCCGTGCCAGTCCGCCAGCCACCCATCCGCCACCAGTGTGACCGCGTGGGACGGCCCGTACTGCACGTCCACGGGTGCCTGCGGATCTTCGCGATGATCGGCCAGCCCGGGTACCCGATGGACCTGTGGATGCAGGCTGCCTCCCAGGGCGACGTTCAATTCCTGGAAGCCACGGCAGATCGCCAGCACCGGCAGGTCCATCGCCAGCGCCTCGTCCAGCAGTGCGAAGGCATTGGCGTCGCGCGCAGGATCATGCACATTGCCGGGCCAGCTGCGGCCACCGTCGTAATGCTGCGGCTCGATGTTGCTGACCGCACCGGTCAGCAGCAGACCGTCGAGGCCCTGCAGCCAATCGCGCGCAGGTAGCGGCGACTGCAGGCTGGGCAGCACCAGCGGCGTGACCTCCGCCGCCTCGGCCAGGGCGCGGACATACTTCTCGCCGGCCACCGCAAAGCGATGATGGCCAAGCACCGTACTGTCGGTGGGCAGGCCCACCCAGGGCAGGCGACGCATGGGGAAACTCCTTGGCGTGCAGACACGTTACCCGCAGGTGCGCGAGTGCGGCAAGTCGTCGCCATCACGCGCGAGGTGCCAAGTATCGGCGAAACTGGGGGCGTGAACGCCGATCAACCTCCTCCGCCCCGTCTTCCCACCCTGCGCCCGCGAGGCCCGCAGTGACGTCCGCCTTTCCAGCCAGCTGGTATGCCGCCAGCCTGGCGGAGCCGGCCGCCCTGCCTCCGTTGCAGGGTGACGTGCAGGCCGATGTCGCAGTGCTCGGTGCAGGCTACACGGGCCTGACGGCGGCGCTGGAACTGGCCTCACGCGGCCAGCACGTGGTCCTGCTGGACGCCCAGCGGATCGGCTGGGGCGCGTCCGGTCGCAACGGTGGCCAAGCGCTGGTGGGCTATGGCTGCGAGGTGGACGAACTGGAACGGCAGCTGGGCCGGGACGATGCCCGCCATCTGTTCGACTGGTCACGTGACGCCGTGCAGGCCATGCGCACCCGCATCGACCGCTACGGCATCGACTGCCATTGGCGTGAGGGCCACGCCAGCGTCGCCATCCGTGCCCGCCACGAGCGCGAGCTGCGTGCCCACTGCGAGCACCTGCAACAGCATTACGATTACCCGATGCAGTGGTGGGACCGGCAGACACTGCGTGGGCAGCTGGACAGCCCGCGCTATCGCGCGGCCATGTTCGATCCACTCAGCGCGCACCTGCACCCCCTGGCGTATGCGCGCGGCCTGGCCGACGCAGCGCGCGCGGCCGGGGTGGTCATCCATGAGAACTCTGCGGTTACCCGCGTGCAGCGCGGGCCCCGCCCGGCCCTGCACACCGCGCACGGCAGCGTCAGCGCCGCGCATCTGGTGATCGCCGGCAATGCCTGGCTGCAGGGCCTGCTGCCAGCGCTGGAGCACCGCATCATGCCGGTAGGCACCTATATCGGTGCCAGTGCGTGCCTCGGCCCAGAACGGGCCCGCGCCCTGATCCGTAATGACATGGCAGTAGCAGACACTGCCTGGGCGCTGGACTATTTCCGCCTGAGCCACGACCACCGTCTGCTGTTCGGGGGCCGCGCCAGCTACTCGGCGCTACCGCCGCCCGGGCTGCGCGGAGTGATGCAGCGACGCATGCACGCGGTTTTTCCGCAGCTGGCCGACGTCGCTCTCGATCAGGTCTGGGGCGGCTATGTCGACATCACCCGCAACCGCGCCCCGCATTGGGGACGGCTGGACGGCAATCTGTACTTCGCGCAGGGATTCTCCGGCCACGGCGTGGCGGCAGCCGGCCTTGCGGGTGACGTGATCGCCGCGGCAATCGCCGGCCAGAGCGAGCGCCTCGACGTGTTCCAGCGCCTGAAGCACGCGCCGTTCCCGGGCGGGCGCCTGCTGCGCATGCCGCTGCTGGTGGCTGCGATGTCGTGGTACAGGCTGCGGGATGCGTTGTGGTGACGATATCAGCGCCCTTGACGGGACTCCACGGCAGCGCGACTTGATCCCTTCACACCGATTGTTTGCATAATCTGCACAGGAGCAGGGGGAGCACGTGGATGCAGTGGTGGAAGGAAGGTCTACCGGTGAACATCCGGATCAGTCCCCAGGGACTGGTGCTGATGCTCATCTATGCCGTCGCCTGCGTGGCCACGCGCAAACTTTCGGTAGACCAGTTCTACCTGCCGGCAGGTGTGCGTGTGGCCGCCTTGCTGCTCTGTCCACCGCGCCTGTGGCCTTACCTGTTGCTGGGCGAGTACGCCTACTTCGCCCATCTGCGGATTCCGCTGCTCGAAAAATACGGGTTGGCATGGGTGCTTCTGGCCTCGGCATTTCTCATGCCGGCAGTGATGCTGATCGTACGCATGCACCGGAAGTTGCTTGCGCGCACCACGGTCCTCGGCGTGATCTCGATCGCGGTCTGTGCCGCGACGATCATCAGCCTGCTCAACCTCGGAATCTCGTACCTGCTCTGGGAGCCGCTGCATAACGCGTCGTTTATCACCAACGTAATGCGCTATGCGCTGGGCGACTTCACTGGGATCCTCATCCTGGCGCCACTCGCGCTGCTCTGGATCCGTCGCGCCGAGGAACAATGGACACCCCGGTCCGTTGCGGCCACAGTCGGAGCACTAGTAGCCATGCTGGTCATTGGCCTGCAGGCGACGCCGGTACCCGCCTCGATCACGGCCCCTGGCTCGCTGCAGTTGTTGTTGATCCTGCCTATTCCCGCAATCGCCCTGACCTGCCTGCTGGGATGGCGCGGGGCGGCCGTCGGTGTCGCCGCAGTGAACATGATTCTTGGTCTGAGCACCCCTTCTGACCACCCCGCATCATTCGATCAGGCGACCTTTGCCACCCAGCAGGCCATGGCCATCGCCAGCGTCGCCCTGTTGTTGCTGGGTGCGCGCATCACGCATTTCCAGAGCCAGCATCGGCTGCGTGAGGAAGACGGCAGAAACTCGATGAAACTGGCCCGCAGTACGCACATGGCCAGCGAAATGGATCTGCGAGAGCGAGCGGCGCACCTGCGCAGGCTGGGCGAGGGGATGGACCTGTCGCTCAACGAGATGGTGAACTGGCTGCACGCGCAAGGGCACCACGCTGTCGCCAACAGCCTGAAACACACATCAGAAGTCCATTCGCGCCAATTCCGCGCGCAGGCGAGCATGATCTACCCATCCGCCCTGGAGCGTCTCGGGCTTTACGTCGCTCTTCGTGCAGGTGGCGTGCGGGAGGCATGGGACAATACGCACCGGGTTACGCAGCCCCGGCTGACGGGCGACCCATGTCAGTTGGGAGTGGATCTGCAGCTGGCCGCATACCGGACCGTGGTTGAGGCCGTATCGTTGCTGCTCAGGTATGAGCCCGGTCAGATCTCCGTGCGCATCAGGTGCGGCGTCTTCAGACAGATGCACGGAGTACTGATTTCCGCCGCTCTTGTCGATCCTCACCATGCGCTTTCGCAACAGACTCAGGAACTGGTCCGTTCACAGCTATTGGGCCGGATCGTCGCCTATTCCGGGGTCGTCGATGTTCAGAAAAACAGGATCCGGATCGCCTTGCTGGATGGGCTGGCCACCTATCCGCAGGCCCCTCTGGCAGCACACTGTCCAGATGCGCCGTGGCCGTTCGACCAAGGTCGGCAATCTGCAACCTGACATAGAATTGCCAGTCAAAGCGCGATGGATGTCACTAATTCGCAGCAGTGCTGAACTGGTGTCGGCGGCAAAGAGCCAGGTAACGAAGAAGAGATCCGATTGCGTAGGCGGGAATCTGCCGATACTGTCGCCAGAGGTGTAGACGTCCAGAGTGGATGGAACGCCACCATGGTACGAGCAAGGGAGGCTTGGGATTGAACTGGTGGAAGAACGATGTCGAGCTGAGCTTCCGGATACGCCCCATCGGACTTTTCATCGCTGGGATGTACGCCGTCACGTGCTGGGCCGCTCGTCAGGTCTCGCTCGACCAGTTTTACCTGCCGGCAGGCATACGGGTCGCTGCGCTGCTGCTCTGCCCTCCCCGCCTCTGGCCCTATCTGCTGCTTGGCGAATATGCTTACTTTGCCCAGATGCGATATCCACTCATCGGGAAGTATGGGCTGGCTTGGGTGATCCTGGGCTCCGTGTTCCTCATGCCAGCGGTAGCCTTGGTCGTGCGGGCGCATCGCAGATTCATGACCGCGACAACGGAGGGCTGGCTTTTCTCGATGGCGGTTTCCGCCGCGCTCATCGCCACCGCATTGAAACTGGGCTTGGCCCACCTGCTCTCCGAGAACCCGTCTTCCGTGCCATTTGCGACACGAGCTGTCCGCTTCGTGCTCGGTGATTACATCGCAATACTGACTGTCGCCCCACTCGCACTGCTCTGGATCCGGCGCCGGTCACTGTACGAGTGGAAGTTTTGGAAGCACGCGCCTACCGTAGCCGCATTGACACTACTGATATCACTGGGCGCATTCATGGCCTCGGGTGTCGAGCTCCCAGATGCCACCAAGACATCCCTGCAACTGGTGATGGCTTTGCCGGTTGTTGCCTTGACCTGCATCCATGGCTGGCGAGGAGCAGCTGTGGGTGTTCCGCTGTTGAACATAGTGATTGCAATGACAACACCAGCATCAGGACTGCCTGGTTCGTTCGACCAGCGAACATTCATGATGCAGCAGCTCATTGCCGTTGCAGGGACGGCGCTTCTTCTACTCGGTTCCCGCATCACTCAGCACTATCATCAGCATGCGCGCCATGATCTGGATGGGAGTCAGACGGCCAGACTTTCGAGAACTGCTCATATGGCCAGCGAACTCGATCTGAGGCAGCGGGCGCTTGATCTCAGGAAGATCGCAGACGGCGTCGAGAAATCACTGAACCAGACTGCCGATCTTCTGAAAATGCACGGACACCATGCACCTGCAATGGATCTGCTGCACACCTCGACGACACATTCACGCCAGTTCCGTGAACTCACAAGCCTGGTGTATCCAACCGAAGTCGAGCAGGTCGGGTTGTATGTTGCCCTGCAGGTCAGCGGCATCAGCGAAAACTGGGACCGGACCAGCAGGGTTGCGCTCCCCCGCATGACGGGCGACCCCTGCAGGCTGAGCATTGCACTGCAGCTTGCTGCCTATCGAACCCTTACCGAAACGGTCGCACTGCTGCTCAAACACGAACGGGGGCAGATCCAGATCCAAGCACGCTGCGGCAGCCTGCATGGTCAACAGGGCATCCTGATCAGTGCATCTCTGTTGGACAGAGATCGCCACTTGTCGCTGGAAACCGCAAAACTGATCGTCGAGCGCCTGAGTTCACGTGCACTGGCCTATGGCGGTAAAGTGCAGACACGTCAAAACCGCGTAAGAGTGCTACTGCAGGAAACGGCCACGGGTGCAACCCACGGCAGCACGCATGCAGCGTGGATTGCTCGCGCCGACATCACCTGACTCTCACTCATCCGCCTCGATCAAGGAAAAGATCGTGCTTCAGCGGCTCGTAGCCGGCAGTTCGATCGCCCACGTTGCGTTGCTACCAGCACCATAGACGACCAGCGAGAACTCGGCTTGCCTGAGTACCACATGCCGCTGGGACTTTTCCGGCAATGCCAGCCGCTGCGACGGCAAAGACACGGCAATCGGACTTTTGCCGGCCGGGAGCGTCCAGAACGTGGTGTCAACCTTGCCGATTATCAGCAGGACCTGTCCGGAGAGGTCATTCACCTGATAATAGTTGATTCCCTCACGCTCGAACCCATACACCAGCCAGTTCGGATCTGCACTCAGATTCGTCGCTGCTGGACGGGACTCACCAAGCCCCGCCTGAGCCATATGTGTTCCGTTGTCGTCACTCGGGCAGCATGCCGCCTCGGCGACGGCAGGTGCGGACAACAGAGTCATTGCAGGCATCAAAAAACGCAGACCAGAGAAATTCACACTCACCCCCGTGTTCGGTTGGACAACGCCAGGCAAACTCACTTCGCCACCCCGTGACTGGATGGGCTCTCGGCCTCGCTTGCGGGCTGCCTCAGCCGGACGGAGTCAACCTCAGGCCGCCGGCAGGGTGGCGCAGCCAGCATAACCATCATCCAGCACCAGCGCCACGAGCAGAACTTCCGCCACTCCGCTCGTCGGGCCCCGACACTGAACGTGTCAGCCGGCGTTCACGCGATGACAACGCATGCGGTACCACCACTAAAGTTACGGCCGAAACCGCCGCTACCCGTGCCAAGACTTCCCTGACGTGAGCCTCCGCATCATGCCCGTCCTGCCGCAGGCCGCCGTCGATGGCGACCTCGCCGATCCGCTTCCGCAGCGGATCCTGCTGGTCGAAAACTCCCGTGCCTTCACCGGCATGCTGCGCGAGGCGATCGAACAGCGCCTGGAGCTGCCCGTCGTGGTCGCTTCCACCCTGGCCGAGGCCGACCGCCTGCTCAATGAGAGCGGCGGCTGGTTCCTGGTCCTGACCGGCCTGGTTCTGGCCGATGGCGACAGGGACGCGGTGGTCGAATTCTTCCTGAAACGCGATCTGCCCACCGTGGTGGTCAGTGGCGTGTATGACGAGGATCTGCGCAAGCGCGTGCTGCAGCAGCAGATCATCGACTACGTCCTGAAGAACACGCCCGGCAGCATCGACTATCTGGTGTGGCTGGTGCAGCGCCTGGAACGCAACCGTCGCATCGCCGCGCTGGTGGTGGACGATTCGCCCTCGGCACGCGGCTATGCGGCCGCGCTGCTGCGCATGTACGGCCACGAAGTGTACGAGGCTGCCGACGGCAACGAAGGCCTGGCGGCGATCGAGGCCCATCCTGCGATCCGGCTGGCGGTGGTCGACCAGGAGATGCCCGGCATGCAGGGCGTGGAATTCACCCGCCGCCTGCGCACCCTGCGCTCGCGCGACAAGGTGGCGGTGATCGGCATTTCCGGCAATACCGACGCATCACTGATTCCGCGCTTCCTGAAGAACGGCGCCAACGACTTCCTGCGCAAGCCCTTCTCGCGCGAGGAATTCTTCTGCCGCGTGTCGCAGAACGTGGACCAGCTGGAGCTGATCGGCACCCTGCAGGATCTGGCCACCCGGGACTTCCTGACCGGCCTGCCCAACCGCCGCTGCTTCCTGGAACAGAGCCAGCGCCAGCTGCCCCAGCTGCAGACCCATGGCCAGAGCGTGGCGGTGGCGATGATCGACATCGATCACTTCAAGCACATCAACGATACGCACGGCCATGAGGCCGGCGATGACGCCCTGCGTGCCGTGGCCGGGGCGGTGGCCGTGCATGCGCGCAGCCAGGACTTGATCGCGCGCTTCGGCGGCGAGGAGTTCTGCCTGCTGGTGCCGGACATGGAGCAGGACGAGGCAATGCTCTACTTCGAGGAACTCCGCCAGCGCATCGCGGCGCTGGAAGTGGATATCGGCACCGCCACACTGCGCATGACCGTCAGCATCGGCCTGTGCTGCCTCCGCCCGCAGCGCGATGCGCTGCATCGCCTGATTTCCGAGGCCGACCGTCAGCTGTACCTGGCCAAGGCCGGTGGCCGCAACCGGGTCAGCTGCACCACCATGGGCAGCCCGCTGCGTCCGCGCGAGCCCGCCCTGCCCTGATCGATCCGCTTTGATCCAGATCAACGCTGCCTGCCGGCAGCAGCCCTACAGTCGGCCCCGACATCACGCATGAAGGGGAGCCGGGGATGGCATTACTGGTCTGGCAGGACGATCTGAACATCGGCATCGATGTGATCGACCAACAACACCGCCGCATCATCGAGATGCTCAATCACCTGCATGTGGCCCAGGCCAGCATGCAGCGTGCCGCTGTCGGCGAAGTGATCGACGAGGTGGTTGATTACACCATGTCGCACTTCGCGTTCGAAGAAGAGCTGATGGAGGAAGCCGGCTATCCGTTCTGCGCTGCCCACAAGCGCGTGCATGAGGTCTTCATCAAGCGCGTGGCCGAGTACCGGCTGCGGTTCCAGGCCGGCGAGGACATCAGCGACGAGCTGCGCACGATGCTCTCGCGCTGGCTGTTCAACCACATCCGCGGCGACGACCAGGCCTACGCCGAACAGGTCAAGTCACATCTGAACCAGTTCACCCGTGAACACCAGGGCGGGGGTTGGCTGGGCCGCACGCTCAAGCGGATCTTCGGCTGATCAGCGCACGCGACGCTGCAGTGCCACCAGTGCGGCCAACGTCGCAATCGCGGTCAGGCACAGGTAGTAGCCGACCGCGACCAGGCCGAAGCGCTCGGCCAGCCAGGTCGCCAGGTACGGAGCGGGCGCCGCGCCGAGAATGCCGGCCAGATTGAACGACAGCGATGCGCCGGTATAGCGCACTTCGACCGGATAGATCTCGGCCAGGAATGTGCCGCAGGGACCATAGGTCAGGCCCATCAGGAACAGACCCAGGCACAGGAAGCCCAGCACCAGCCACGGGCTGCCGGGCTGGAACAACGGCGCAAACAGCAGGCCGAAGCCCAGGATCAGCAGGCTGGCCACGATCATCGTCCGGCGGGTGCCCCAACGGTCGCCGTAGCGCGCCGACAGCGGGATGCCCAGCGCGAAGAACAGCATGGCGGCCATCTGCATCAGCAGGAACTGCTCGCGGCTGTAACCGAGTACCGCCGTGCCATGGCCCAGGCTGAATACCGTCATCAGATAGAACAGCACGAAGGTGGCGAATGCGCCCAGCGTACCCAGCAGCATCGGCACGGGATGGTCGCGCAGCACCGTCCACATCGGCAGCCGCACCGGCGCTCTGCGTTCCAGCGCCTTCTGGAAGTCCGGCGTCTCATGGATGTTCAGGCGCACCCACAGGCCCAGCCCGACCAGCAATGCGCTGGCCACGAACGGAATACGCCAGCCCCACTGCAGGAAGTCGTCCTGCCCCATGCTTCGGCCCAGCACCAGGAAGATGCCTGCCGACAGCAGGAAACCGAGCGGCGCGCCCAGCTGCGGGAACATGCCGTACCACGCGCGCTTGCCCGGTGGTGCGTTCTCGGTTGCCAGCAGCACCGCCCCGCCCCACTCGCCGCCCAGCCCCAGCCCCTGGCCGAACCGGCACAGCGCGAGCAGCGCCGGAGCCCACAGCCCGATCTGCGCATGGGTCGGCAGCAGGCCGATTGCGACAGTCGACAGTCCCATGGTGAGCAATGCCGCGACCAGGGTGGCCTTGCGGCCGATGCGGTCGCCGAAGTGGCCGAATACCGCCGAACCCACCGGCCGCGCGATGAACGCCACGGCGAACGTGGCCAGGGATTGCAGCAGCGCGGCCTGGTCACTGCTTTCCGGGAAGAACAGATGCGGGAACACCAGCACCGCGGCGGTGGCGTAGATGTAGAAGTCGAAGAACTCGATGGTCGTGCCGATCAGGCTGGCCAGCAGTACACGGCGAGGGGAATTCACGGGTGACGCGGCAGCGGTGATCGTCGACATCGGCAAGGCAGGCAATCCGGATCGTCCGATTCTGCCACGCATGACCCGGCAGGCGTGACGATGGTTTCAGCCGACACGGATGCAATCACACGCGATGCGATGTGTTCAGGGCGGTGGTGCCGCCACTCCCTTCGGGGCGCGACCCGCTGCTACAGCTGGATCCAGGTGGCCTTGATCTCGCTGTACTTGTCGAAGGCATGCAGTGATTTGTCGCGCCCATTGCCGGACTGCTTGTAGCCCCCGAAGGGGGCGGTCATGTCACCGCCGTCCCAGCCGTTGACCCAGACGCTGCCCGCGCGCAGCTGCCGCGCAACCCGGTGTGCCCGGCCCAGGTCCCGCGTCCACACGCCCGCCGCCAGGCCGTAGCGGCTGTCATTGGCCAGGCGCACCGCTTCGGCCTCGTCGTCGAAACCCAGCACCGCCAGCACCGGACCGAACACCTCCTCGCGCGCCAGGGCCTGTTCCGGCCGGACCTGGTCGAACACGGTCGGCTGCACGTAGCAGCCGCCTGCTTCCACCTCGGCGCGGCGTCCCCCCAGCAGCAGGCGCGCTCCGTCAGCTTCGGCCATGGCGATGTCCGCCAGTACCTTGTCCACATGCGCGGCATCGACGAGGGCACCCATCGGTGCGTCGGCCTCCAACGGGTGACGCGGCTGCATGCGCTGGCCATGGGCGATCACCCGATGCACGAACTCCTCGCGGATCGAACGCTGCACCAGCAGCCGCGAGCCGGCGGTGCAGACTTCTCCCTGGTTGAAGAAGATGCCCTGCGCCACCCCCTTGGCCGCCCGCTCCAGGTCGGGCGCATCGGCAAACACGATATGCGGGCTCTTGCCGCCGCACTCCAGCCAGACCCGCTTCAGATTGGAGCGCCCGGCATGCTCGAGCAGCTTGGCGCCGGTGGCGGTGGAGCCGGTGAAGGCCAGCACGTCGACATCCCTGTGCAGCGCCAGCGGCTCGCCCACGCGGGCACCATCGCCCGGCAGAACGTTGAGCACGCCATCAGGCAGACCGGCCTCGCTGGCCAGCGCTGCCAGCCGCAACGCCGTCAGCGGCGAGCGCTCGGAAGGCTTGAGGATCACCGAATTGCCCATGGCCAGCGCCGGCGCGATCTTCCAGCAGGCCATCAGCAACGGGAAGTTCCACGGCACGATGGCGCCGACCACACCCGCAGGCTCACGCGTGACCAGGCCCAGCTCCTGGGGGCCGGTCGGTGCGATCTCTCCGTACAGCTTGTCCACCGCCTCTGCGGTCCAGGCCAGGCAACGCACCACGCCCGGCAGGTCGATGCGCCGCGCATCGCGCACCGGCTTGCCCATGTCCAGCGTTTCCAGCAGGGCCAGTTCGTCGGCATGCGCTTCCACCAACGCCGCCAATGCCAACAGCACGCGCTTGCGTTGCGCAGGGCTCACCTGCGACCAGTGGCCGGCCTCGAAGGCGCGCCGTGCCACCTGCACGGCACGCTCCACGTCCTGCGCGTCGCAGTCGGCGACGGTGCCAAGCACGCGGCCGTCGATCGGGCTGACGCAGTCGAAGCGGGCACCGCTGGCGGCATCCACGTAGCGGCCCGCGATGAAGGCCTGGCCGGGAATGGAGAGCTGGCCGGCCAGCGCCTGCCAGTGGCTGCGGTCGGGGAAATCGGCCATGACAGGATCCTGCAGTGCGTGTCGTTCCGGTTATACCGGTGCCGCCGCGACCTCGCCGTGACAGGCCATGCCCCGTGTGCACGGCGGGCATGGCCCGGGCGATGACGGCTGCGCTACAGTCCCTGCATCGGACCCGACGGAACCGGCATGAAGAACCCCGCGAGCGACGTGCACGAGCTGGCCATCCAGCGCCCCGACTCCCTGGAGGCGTACTGGATGCCCTTCACCGCCAACCGCCAGTTCAAGGGCGCGCCGCGCATGCTGGTACGGGCCGAAGGCATGCATTACGAAGACGTGGACGGGCGCCCGGTTCTCGATGGCACCGCCGGCCTGTGGTGCTGCAATGCCGGCCACGCCCGCCCGCGCATCGTCGAGGCGATTGTCGAACAGGCACGCACCCTGGATTACTCACCCGCCTTCCAGATGGGTTCGCCACCGGCATTCGCGCTGGCGCAGCGCCTGGCCGCGCTGGCTCCGGCCGGGCTCAACCACGTGTTCTTCACCAACTCGGGCTCCGAGGCGGTGGATACCGCAATGAAGATCGTGCTGGCCTATCACCGCCAGCGCGGCGAAGGCCAGCGTACCCGTTTCATCAGCCGCGAGAAGGCTTATCACGGTGTGGGCTTCGGCGGCATGGCGCTCGGCGGCCTGCCCAACAACCGCCGCCAGTTCGGCCTGCAGCTGGCGGGCGTGGACTATCTGCGGCACACCCTGGATCTGCAGCGCAACGCGTTCAGCAAGGGCCTGCCGCGCCAGGGCGCGGAACTGGCCGACGATCTGGAGCGGCTGATCGCCCTGCACGACGCGTCCACCATTGCGGCCGTGTTCGTCGAGCCCATCGCCGGTTCTGCGGGAGTGATCCTGCCTGCGCCCGGCTATCTGCAACGGCTGCGGGAGATCTGCGACCAGCACGGCATCCTGCTGGTGTTCGACGAGGTCATCACCGGTTTCGGCCGGGTCGGCATGCCGTTCGCCGCGCAGCGTTTCGGCGTCACGCCGGACCTGCTGACCTTTGCCAAGGGAGTCAGCAACGGCGCGGTTCCGCTGGGTGGCGTGCTGGCCAGCGATGCGGTTCACGCCGGCCTGATGCAGGGCCCGGCACAGGCCATCGAGCTGTTCCATGGCTATACCTATTCGGGGCACCCGCTGGCCTGCGCGGCAGCCCTGGCCACACTCGACGTCTATGCAGAGGAGCGCCTGTTCGAGCGCGCCATCGAACTGGGCGAGTACTGGCAGGAGCGGCTGCACGCCCTACAGGGGCTCCCCAACGTGATCGACATCCGCAACTTCGGACTGGTCGGTGCGGTCGAGCTGGCCCCGCGCAAGGATGCTCCGGGCAGCCGTGGTCACGAGGTCTACCGGCGCTGTTTCCACGACGGCGGACTGCTGGTGCGCTGTACGGGCGACATCATCGCGCTGTCGCCGCCGCTGATCGTGGACAAGCCCCAGATCGACCAGATCACCAGCACTCTGGGCGAGATGATCCGGGCCACCGCGTAAGCCCGGGCCGGCGACAGCAAGCAGGTACAATGGTCGGTTCCGTTCCTGCCCGTTGCCGTGCCCATGGACATCGTCGTCAAAGAAGAACTCAAGGCCTACATCGACCCGCTCACGCCCGACGAACATGAGGCGCTGGAGCGCAGCATCCTCGCCGAGGGCTGCCGCGATGCACTGGTACTGTGGGGCGATGTCCTGGTGGATGGCCATAACCGCTACGGCATCTGCCAGAAGCATGGCCTGCCGTTCAACACGGTGCAGAACAGCCGCTTCCAGAGCATGGAGGACGTGCACCTGTGGATGATCGAACAGCACCTGGGCCGCCGCAGCGTGTCCGATTTCCAGCGCGGCGTGCTGGCCCTGCGCAAGCGCGACATCCTGTCGGCACGCAAGCAGATCGAGCAGGCCCAGCTGCAACGCGAAAGCGATGGCACCGCCGCATCGGCCGACGATGCCGGTGAAGACAGCCCACCGTGGGAACCCGCGCCGAAACTCAGCCGTGCGGAACTGGCCCGCGAAGCGAAGCTGAGCACCAGCCAGGTCGGGATGATCGAACGCATTCACGCACAGGCCGCCGCCGAAGTCGTGGAAGCGGTCAAGGCTGGCGTGATCTCGATCAGCGCGGCCGCGGCCGTGGCCGACCTGCCCGAGGAAGAGCAGCGCGCGGCAGCCGCAGGCGGCAAGGACGAACTGAAGCAGGCCGCCAAGCGCGTACGCGAGTCCAAGCGCAAGCCGCGCGCGGCGAAGCCAGAACCGGCGGAAATGGCGTTCGAGGAGCCCGGCGAGGACGAGATCGCCCTGCGCGATGCGGAAGTGCTGTCCGCGCTGGAGCAACTGGGTGAGGATGCACCGGCGCTGCGCCGCCGCGTCGTCGCGCTCACTCGCGAGAACGATGCCCTGCGCGCGCAGCTGGCGGCATTGCGCAGGCAGCTGGAAGCGCTGTAACGAATGGGTAGCGCTGGGCGATGCCCGGCGAGCGCAGCGGGCTCTGAAAAGCCGCCGGGCATGGCCCGGCGCTACCGATGCGCCGGCATCATCCGGTGGCGGTTAGACTGCCGCCATGACGTCCGCAATCGATCCGCGCCGCGCCCAGCTGCGACGCCTGAAAGCCATCGCCCTGGGCCTGCTGGTGCTGATGCTGGCCGGTTTCGCGGTCAGCCACTGGCAGGGCGAGCGCGGCGCCTGGGCCTGGGTGTCCGCCTTCTGCGAGGCGGCAGCGGTGGGCGCGCTGGCAGACTGGTTCGCGGTGGTCGCCCTGTTCCGCAGGCCGATGGGCCTGCCGATTCCCCATACCGCCATCATTCCGCGCAGCAAGGAGCGCATCGGCGACAGCCTGGCGCTGTTCGTGCGCGATCAGTTCCTGGAACCGCAGGTGCTGCTGGCCAAGCTGAAGGTGTTCGATCCGGCTGGCCGTCTCGGCAGTTGGCTGGCCGAACCGGCACGCGCACGCATGCTGGCCGACATGGCACGCGGCTGGGCGTTGCAGGCACTGGACTTCTTCGATGAACGCGCCGTGCGCCGGCAGCTGCACGCGTTCGTGGTGCAGCAGTTGCGACAGTGGAACGCGGCATCCACCGCCGGCGAGCTGCTTGCCCTGCTGACCGCCGACGGGCGCCACCAGCGTGTGCTGGACGAGGGCCTGCAGAGGCTGGGACGCTGGCTGGAGCAGCCGGAAGTGAAGGAGCGCGCGTCGCAGCTGATCGTGCGCTACATCCAGCGCGAATGGCCGACGCTCTCAAGCACGGTGAACTGGGTGAAACCCATCGACGAGATCGGGGACAGCCTGGCCGAGCGGCTGGCACGCGCCGTGCTGGAGGAGCTGCAGCAGGTACTGGCCGAGCCGCAGCATCCGCTGCGGCAGGATTACGAGGCGTGGCTGGGCAACTACGTCCAGCGCCTGCGCGAAGATCCGGCGCTGGACGAGCGCATCGAACAGCTCAAGCAGGAGATGATCGACCATCCTGCCCTGCAGGAGTATGTGCAGGGGCTCTGGGCACGCATCCACGCCAGTCTGCGCGCCGACCTGCAGCGCGAGGATTCGGCGCTGGTCGGCCACCTGCAGCGCAGCCTCGCCTCGCTGGGAAGCACCCTGCAGTCCGACCCGGCACTGCGCGATGCACTGAACCAGCATCTGCTGGAAGGCGCACAGCGCCTGACCGGGCGACTGCGCGAGGGGGTCACCACGCACATCGCACAGACGGTCAGGGGCTGGGACGAGCGCCATCTGGTCGAGCAGCTGGAACTGAGCGTCGGCCGCGACCTGCAGTTCATCCGCTTCAACGGCACGCTGGTTGGCGGCCTGATCGGCCTGCTGCTGCACGCGGCAACGGTGGTGTTCCGCTTCTGAGCGGCGGGTCCGCTGGCCTGCTGCGTGGGCACGGAACGACTCCTCTTTCGTCACGCAGCCTTGATTAACAGAATGCGAATGCCTATCATTTACTGATCGGTGGTGCGCTTGGCCGCACGGGCAAGGAAGACCTGTCCGGTGCCCATGTACAGCCCTGACCTCCGGCTGCCCGTCTGCGCGGGCAGCGCTGCATTGATGGGACACGCTGGGCGACGTGCGCGGGGCGCAAGGGGGCCGCAGGCGCGTTCGATCCCCTCCCCGACCGACAGGACCGCCGTGGACCGCTCGCCCGCAACCGCCAGCTCCCGTGTTTTCTTCCGCAACCCGCGCTGGGGCATCCTGTCGCGCTCGCTGGCCGCGATCTTCGGTGGCTATGCGCTGGCCTCCATGACCGGCGTGTTCTGTGCCGTCGTCCTGCCGGGCGCGCGGGGCCAGACCGTGCTGACCGGCATGCTGCTGGCCATCCTGGTTGCCGCCTGTGCCGCGCTGTGGGCATTCGCCACCCGCAGTGCCCTGCGTGCGTGGATCGGCATCCTCGCCCCTGCCCTGCTGATGGCCGGCATCGCGCGGCTGATGGGAGCCTGGGCATGAAGAACGGATTCCGCCAGTCGATGGCCTGGCTGCACACCTGGACCGGCCTGCTGGTCGGCTGGCTGCTGCTGCTGATCTTCATGGCCGGTACCGCAAGCTACTACCGTGAAGAGATCAGCCGCTGGATGCGCCCGGAACTGCCGGCCAGCACCGTCAGCATCGATGTGGCCGCGCAACGCAGCGTGGACTACCTGCAGGCCCATGCGGGGCAGGCCCAGACCTGGTTCGTGACCCTGCCACAGCCGCGCAACCCGGCCATGCAGCTGTTCTGGCGCCTGCCACCCGAGCTGGCCGATCCAAGCCGTGGCCGCCGCGGTGCCTTCGGCGATGCCACGCTCGACCCGAACACCGGCGACGAACTGAACGCCCGCCAGACGCGCGGCGGAGATTTCTTCTACCGCCTGCATTTCGACCTGCACTACATCCCCGTGCTGTGGGCCCGTTACCTGGTCGGCTTCTGCGCCATGTTCATGCTGGTGGCCATCATCACCGGGGTGATCACCCACAAGAAGATCTTCAAGGACTTCTTCACTTTCCGCAAAGACAAGGGCCTGCGCTCCTGGCTGGATTTCCACAATGTCAGCGCGGTGATGGCGCTGCCCTACCACGCGATGATTACCTACACGGGCATCGTCACCCTGATGATCATGTACCTGCCCTGGGGCGTGAAAGTGGCCTACCCGCAGGATGAGGACAAATTCTTCAGCGAAGCCTTCGGTGGCCTGCCTGAAGTAACCGCGCCGGCCGAAGGCCGCGCCGCGCCGCTGCCGATCGCCCGCCTGCTGGACGATGCGCGCGCCCACTGGCATGGCGCCGAAGTGGCCGGCTTCACCGTGTCCAATCCGGGCGCGCGCAACGCGGTGATCGACATCCGCCAGCGTGACGGAAAGCGTCTTTCCATCGACACGCCTTCGCTGCGTTACGACATGGTGGACGGCAGGCTGCTGGAACAGACCCCGGCCTCCGGTGGTGCCACCGCCACCCGTGGCGTGCTGTATGGCCTGCACCTGGCGCGCTTCGCCGACTGGGGGCTGCGTGCGTTGTTCTTCCTGTCCGGCCTGGTCGGCTGCCTGATGGTGGCCAGTGGTGTGGTGCTGTGGGCAGTGAAGGAACGACCGAAGCATGCCAAGAGCGGGCGCACCGGCTTCGGCCTGCGCCTGGTCGATGCGTTGAACATCGGTACCGTGGCCGGCCTGCCGATCGCCTTTGCCGCCTACTTCTGGGGCAATCGGCTGCTGCCGCTGGATCTGGCCGATCGCTCCAATGCCGAAGCCAACGTGTTCTTCTATGCGTGGGGCGGCGCCCTGCTGGCCGCGTTCGTCTGGCCGAAACGGGTGATGTGGACGTGGCAGCTGTACGTGGGCGCAGCCGCATTCGCGCTGGTTCCGGTGGTCAACGCGCTGACCACCCACGCCCATCTGGGCATTACCCTGCGCAGCGGTGACTGGGTGCTGGCGGGCTTCGACCTGTCGATGATCGCCTTCGGTGCGATGCTGGCGCTGTGCGGCTGGCGCATGCAGCGCTGGACGCCACCGCTGTCTGCGGCCGAGAAGAAAAAACGTGCCGCGGCAACCGTTGCGCCCAGGGCACCGACCGAAGCCACCGAAGTGGAGGCCAGCGCATGATGCTGCTGGCGCTGGCGCTTTCCTTCTCCGCGTTCACCGCATTGTCGCTGGCAATGGAAAGGCACCAGCACGATCTGCACGGCAAAGCCGCCGTTCCGGCACGGCGCGCCCAGTGGCGGGTTCTGGGCTGGTTGCTGCTGGCGGTCACCTTCGCCCTGTGCGTTGCCGACCATGGCTGGGCCATGGGCCCGGTGCAGTGGCTGGGCGTGATGACGGTGGGCGGCGTGACGCTGTCGTTCGGGCTGTATCCCTACCGCCCGCGGTGGATCGTGCCGCTGGCGATCACCCTGCCGTTGCTGGGCCTGGTGGTGGCGCTGGCATAGCCGGTAGCGCCGGGCCATGCCCGGCGAACCTTCAACCCAAACGCTTCAACTCCCACGCACGGTGGATGCGTGCGTTGCGCTCGAAGTCCGGACCGATGGTACGCGCAGTGATCTCACGGCACTGGGCGAACTCGGCGATCGCGTTCTCTTCCAGCTTGAAACGGCGGAAGTTGTTGGAGAAGTACAGAACGCCTGCCGGTGCCAGCCGTGCCACCGCTGCACGCAGCAGCCGCAGCTGCTCGCGCTGCACATCGAAATCATCGGCGCGGGCGGAGTTGGAGAACGTCGGCGGATCGCAGAAGATCACATCGTACTGTCCGCGGTCGGCTTCCAGCCAGGCCATCGCATCGGCCTGCACCAGAAGATGCTGGTTGCCGCCCTGACCATTCAGGGCCAGGTTGTCGTAGCACCATTGCAGGTAGGTAGCGGACAGGTCGACACTGGTGGTGCTGGCCGCGCCGGCCACGGCTGCCTGCACGCTGGCCACGCCGGTGTAGCAGAACAGGTTGAGGAAGCGCTTGCCACGCACCTGCTCGGCCATCATCCGGCGCAGCGGACGATGGTCCAGGAACAGGCCGGTATCGAGATAGTCGAACAGGTTCACCTGCAGCAGCGCATGATTCTCGCGCACCACCACGAACTCGTCGCGCTGCTCGAAACGGCCGTACTTGCTGCCGCCCTTGCCACGCTCGCGTGACTTCATCGATACCTGTTCGGGCGGCACGCCGAATACCTCACGCGCGGCGGCCAGCAGTTCGTTGCGGCGGCGGCGCACGTCGTTCTCGGGAATCGCCGCCGGTGCAGCGTATTCCTGCACGTGCAGGAAGGTACGGCGCTGTCCACCGTCCTCTTCGTAGACATCGATGGCCGCCGCGTATTCCGGCAGGTCCGCATCGTAGGCGCGGAAGCAGGTGATGTCCTCGCGCGCGCGCCAGCTCTTGAACTTCTTCAGGTTCTTGCGCAGGCGGTTGGCCACCATCTGCGCACCTTCGCTCAGCTCCCGCGGCAGTGCCGGATCACGCCCCGGCACCGCGATCGGGTCGCAGACGATCAGCGCGCATTCCAGCGCGCCATTGAACATCTGGTACTTCTTGGCCGCACGAAGACCCGTGGCGAAGGCCAGCTCGTCGTTGCCGCACAGCAGGCTGGCGCGCCACTGCGGCACCGCCTTCTGCAGCGCGTTGCCCAAGGCGCGGTACAGCGCCGGATCGGCGGCCAGGCGCTCGTCGTAGGGCGGGTTGCAGACCACCGCACCGATCTCCTGCTCCGGCGAGGTGAGCTCGGATACGTCGGCGCGGGTGAAGCGGATGGCGTGGGCCACGCCCGCCACTTCGGCATTCTCGCGTGCCGCTTCGATCGCCGTCGGATCGATGTCGCTGCCGTGGATCACCGGCTTCAGCGCGGCCAGGCCGGTGGCCTCGCGCTCGCGCGCCTCGCTCTGGATCGCCTTCCAGGCCACCTTGTCGAAGCCCAGCCAGCGGCTCGGCGGCAGGCTGCCGTGGCGCATCAGGCCCGGCGCGACGTCGGCCGCCATCAGCGCGCCTTCGATCAACAACGTGCCGCTGCCGCACATCGGGTCCAGCAGGCCACCACCGGCGGCATGCAGACGCGGCCACTGCGCCCGCAGCAGCAACGCGGCCGCCAGGTTCTCCTTCAGCGGTGCTTCGTGCGCGGCCCCCCGCCAGCCACGGCGGTGCAGCGGGCCGCCGCCGAGGTCGATCGACAGCGATGCACGGCCCTTGCGCAGCGACAGGTTGACGCGCACATCCGGCAGATCAGTGTTGACCGACGGCCGCTCCAGGCCCTCATCGCGCATGCGGTCGACGATGGCGTCCTTGATCCGCTGCGCGGCAAAGCGGGCGTGGGTGATCTTGTCGCCGGACACATGCGCATCCACCGCCAGGGTCATCTCCGGCTTGATGTGCTCATGCCACGGCAGCGCACGCACGCCGTCATACAGCGCCTGCTCGTCGGGGCATTCGAACTCGTCGATCGGCCACAGCACGCGGCTGGCCAGGCGTGACCACATCACGATCCGCAGCGCCTGCTCCAGCTCGCCCTCGGCATTGACGCCGGCAATGGTGGCAGTGGCCTTGTCCAGGCCCAGGGCCGACAGTTCATCGGCAAGCAGGTATTCCAGGCCCTTGGCGCAGGAGACGAAGAATTTCACGGGATCGGTTCGCAGGTGGTCGGGCGCGGCAGGGGAGCCGCGCCAGTCGGAAAGGAGGGCCGTGGGCACGGCCGGCAGGCCCGCGCCGGGGGCGGCGGGGCTGCCATTGTAGTCAATGCGGGCCGGCGCGCCGTGCGCCCCGGCTTCACAGTTGGCGCAGCAGGCGCTCGAAGGCGTGTGCGGATGCCTCCACGTGCCGCTCCAGGCGGTGGCCATCGTCCACCAGCAGCAGCTGTGCCGAGCGCGCCTGCGCCCAGGCGATCACCCCGGCGGCAGGCACAACATCATCGTGCCAGGCCTGGACCACGGTGGTGGGGACCGCTGCGGCGTCCAGCGCCGGCATGGGCCCCATGGTGGTCGGCGGGACCATCAGGAACAGGCCCGCCACCGGTACCTGCAACGAGGCGATCGCAGAGATGTAGGCGCCCAGGCTGGAACCCGCCAGTACCAGCGGCCCTTGTGCCGCCGCATGTGCAGCGCGTTCCAGCAGGCGCTGCAGACGCCCCGGCACGTCACCGACGCGGCTCACTTCGCTCATCGCGTCCAGATCGGTGTAGTCCGGCCGCTCATGGGTCCAGCCCAGGCGCTGGGCGACCTCGGCCAGTGCCGTGACCTTGGTGGCCTCCGGCCCGCTCTCGAAGCCATGGGAGAGGATGCAGTGACCGCGGCTCATGCGCACGCTCCGCAGGCGCGCACCGACAACGAAAGAGAATGCAGGTTCATTGCGCAATGCTAGCATCGCCGCATGCCCAACCCGCTCCTGCCCGGCCTGCTGCTGCAGCCCCTGCCCTATCACGACCTTCTGCCGCTGCGCGCGCCGGACACGCTGGAGATGGTGGTGATCCACTGCACCGAGCTGCCCGACCTGGCCACGGCCCGTGCCTATGGCGAGCGGGTGCTGTACGACAGCGGCGCCGGCAACAGCGGCCATTTCTACATCGACCGCGACGGCAGCGTCGTGCAGTACGTGGCACCTGAGCGCGTGGCCCACCACGTCCGCGGCATGAACGCACGGACGCTGGGCATCGAGCTGGTCAACAGCGGGCGCTACCCCGACTGGTTCGACAGCCGTCACCAGGCGATGGACGAGCCGTACACCGAGCCGCAGCTGCAGGCCCTGGAACAGCTGCTGCTGGCCTTGGTGGCGCGCTACCCGTCACTGCAGCGGATCGCCGGCCACGACCAGCTGGACCGGGAACAGGTGCAGGCCAGTGACGATCCGACGTTGAGCGTGGCCCGCAAGCGCGATCCGGGGCCGTTGTTTCCGTGGGCTCGGGTGCTGGCGAAGGTGCCCCTGCAATCGATCGGGTAACCGGCAGGACTGCCGCCTGAAGGGGGCAGATCCGTTCTGCGCAGGAAAACGGATCTGACCCCGGTTCTGTCTCAGGTACCGCTGGCGACCGGTCGGCTGCTGTCGCTGACCCAGCCGCTCCAGGAATCGGCATAGATGCGCGCCCCGGACAGGCCCGCCGCTTCCATCGCCAGCAGCAGATGGCACGCCGTCACGCCGGAACCGCACATCAGTACGACCTGCTGCGGATCGCGATTGCCGATGATGCCCTGCAGCTCGGCACGCAGCTCCTGCGTATCGCGCATGCGGCCATCGAGCACATTGGATGCGAACGGGCGGTTGACCGCGCCGGGCACGTGGCCGGCCACCGGATCCAGCGGTTCGACTTCGCCGCGGAAGCGCTCTCCCGCGCGGGCGTCCAGCAACCAGCCCGGCGCATGCTTGAGCCGGGCGGTGATCTCGTCGGCGTTTGCGATCTGCGTGGTGTCAAAGCGCCCCGGATAGGCCGGCTGGGCCGGAACCTCGCCCGCGCCGGTCGCCAGCGGCAGCCCGGCTGCCTGCCAGGCCGCAATGCCTCCATCGAGCACCGCCACCCGCGCGTGGCCCATCAGGCGCAGCAGCCACCACAGGCGCGCGGCGGCCATGCTGCCGTCGCTGCCGTCGTAGACCACCACCTGGGTCTCCGGGGCGATACCCCAGCGACCCAGCCGTGCGGCGAACGCGTCGCTGTCCGGCAGCGGGTGGCGACCGTGGCCGGCACGCGTGAGGTCGGACAGATCCCGGTTGAGGTCGGCGTACACCGCACCGGGGACATGACCGGCCAGGTACTGGCCCTCGCCCGCCTGCGGATCGCCCAGCGACGCGCGCGCATCGACCACACGCACGGCGGTGCTCGCCGTTGCACGGGCGTCGACCACGCGCACGTCCTCGCCCAGTGCAGCGGCGAGGGTGGCGACATCGACCAGGGTGGTCCACGGCGGATCGATCGGCTTCATTGCACTTGCTCCAGGCGGCGACGCAGGTTGTAGAGAATGGCCGCCGTCGCCCCCCAGATCCGCTGGCCAGGCCAGCCGTACTCGAGCACATGACGGATGCGGCCACGATGGTTGATTTCGACCTGGCGCAGGTTGTCGGCCGCCATCAGGTAATCCAGTGGCACCTCGAACA
This sequence comes from Stenotrophomonas sp. RS-48, assembly GCF_030053245.1. Taxonomy (NCBI): domain Bacteria; kingdom Pseudomonadati; phylum Pseudomonadota; class Gammaproteobacteria; order Lysobacterales; family Lysobacteraceae; genus Stenotrophomonas; species Stenotrophomonas sp. RS-48. Next base: position 2,747 of record NZ_JASGBV010000002.1, on the reverse strand, counting down.
CCTCGGCCACTTCACTGGGCTGCGGCACGGGCACGAAATCCGGATCGACCACCGCCACCACCGGGGTGACACGGTAACCGGTGATGGTCACGAACGGATCGAGGTAGCCCAGCGGCTGCACCTGCGCAGGCGCCAGCGCGATTTCTTCCTGGCTTTCGCGCAGCGCTGCGGCCAGCGCATCGCGATCATCCGGCTCGGTACGGCCGCCGGGAAAGCCGACCTGGCCGCCGTGCTGTCGCAGGGTTTCAGTGCGACGGGTCAGGATCACCTGCGCGCCGCTGGCACGCGGCACGATGCCGGCCAACACCGCCGCTTCCACCGGCGGACCCGGCGGCAGCAGGTCGATCAGTTCACTGCGGTTCCAACCGTCACCGGCGGGCGGGGCGGCCAGCGGATGCAATGCGCGCAACAGGCGATCATGGTCGGCCAGCGAGCCGTGCAGCGATTGCTGCAGCTGCTCGCGCAGCGGCAGCACGCGATGCAGGATGTGGCTGCGTTCGCTGTCGCTCATCGACGACCACCGTGTGATCTCGTCGATGTGCCGCCGGCAACCGCGGCACAGCCGGTTGCCATCCAGCTTGCACGCTCCGATGCAGGGGCTTGCGACAACACGCGCCGGGTCTTCCGTAGTTTGCACGTTGCAACAGTAGCGCGATTGCGCTGAATTTGCGCGGGCTGAAGATGCGGCATGCGGTCCTTCGCCGCGCGCCTTCGCCGAGCATGGCCCGATGCTGCCGGCCGCGCGCGGCGCAAACAAAAACGCGCCGGTGGGATCACCGGCGCGTTGATGTTGATGCGGAGGCTTACTTGACGCTGACCAGCTTGATCTCGAACTGCACGGCCACGTTCGGCGGGAACGGGGTGCGCGGGTCGGCACCGTACGCCTGGTCCGGCGGCAGGGTGACTTCCCACTTCGAACCCGCCGGCATCTGCAGCAGGGTCTCACGCATGGCCTTCATTTCGACTTCGCTGACCTTGATCGACGGAATCTGCTGGGCCGGGCGGGCCTCGGTCGGGCGCTGGCCGTACGGGAACGGACCGGCAACTTCCAGCTGCACGGTGCTGGCCTGGGTCGGCTTGGCACCCTTGCCGGCTTCGATCACGCGGTACTGGACGCCGCTCGGCAGGGACTGCACGCCGGCCTTGGCCTTGTTCGCCGCGATGAACTGATCGCTCTTGGTCTTGTTTTCGGCAGCGGCCTTTTCGTACTCGGCCTTGGCGGCCTGGGCACGACCCTGCTCGCGCTTCTGGAACGCTTCAACGGCCGGCTTCAGCTGCTCGGCGGTGATCGCCGGCTGCTTCTTGGCGTAGGCGTCCTGCAGACCCTTCACCACCGAGTTGATGTCCAGCTGCTCACCACGACCGGTCAGCTCCGCCAGGTTGTTGCCGTAGTCGTAACCGAAGTAGTAGCTCAGCTTGCCCTTTTCGGACGAGACGTCCTGGGCGAAGGCATTGCCCGTCAGGGCCAGGGCCGCGACGGCGACCGCGATAGAACGCAACTTCATCAAACAGTTCTCCAGGGGTGGTAACTCAGGGACGTTCTGCGCCGCCCTGAGGCGACGGGTTAGGATAACGGCCACAACGTGTAACCGCTACTCACCACGCAGGCTATGACCTGTCTGCGCGGGCAGAGTTCAAAATCACTCTTTTTTAACGTTCCAGGAGTTTCACCGTGGCCGATGACCTGATCGCTGTCACCGACGATGGCGCCATCCGCACCGTGACCGTCCAGCGCCCGGACAAGCTCAATGCCCTCAATGCCGCGACCCTGCAGGGTCTGGCCGATGCGTTCAGGGACGCCGCGGCCGACCCCGAGGTGCGTGTGGTGGTGCTGACCGGTGCCGGCCAGAAGGCCTTCGTCGCCGGCGCCGACATCGCCGAGATGAACACACTCAGTGCGGTTCAGGGACGTGATTTCTCCCTGCTCGGCCAAGGACTGATGCGTCAGATCGAACGCATGCCCAAGCCGGTCATCGCCCGCGTCAACGGTTTTGCCCTGGGCGGCGGCCTGGAACTGGCGCTGGCCTGCCATCTGCGCGTTGCCGCTGACTCGGCCAAGCTCGGCCAGCCGGAGATCAATCTCGGCCTGATCCCCGGCTTCGGCGGCAGCCAGCGCCTGCTGCGCCTCTGCGGCCGGGCTGCCACCCTGGAACTGTGCCTGCTGGGTGCGCCCATCGATGCCGCCCGTGCGCTCGCGCTGGGCATCGTCAACGAGGTGGTGCCGGCGGCCGATCTGGACACCCGTGTGCAGGACATCGCCCGGCAGCTGGCACGCTCGGCGCCCCTGGCGCTGCGCGCCCTGCTTGATGCGGTCCACGTCGGCGGCGAGTGCAGCCTGGAGGCGGGACTGGAGTACGAAAGCGCGCAGTTCGGCCTGCTGTTCGCCACCGAGGATATGCGCGAAGGCACCGGTGCCTTCCTGCAACGCCGTCCCCCCGCCTTCCAGAACCGTTGACCCCATGGCATCCCGACCCAACCCCGCGCTGCTGTTCGCCCGGGTCCAGGCAGACGATCTTGATGGTGCCCTGCAGGCCGGTCTGATGGACTATGTCGCCAACGAAGGCGACACACACGAGGTTCCCGGGCACCCGGAACTGCCGGAGGTGCTCAGCCAGGCGCGGCAGCAGTTGCAGCGCGCGTGGGCCGCACGTGACCGTTACCGCGCCCGCGCGGTGCGCCTGGCCCGCCGCGACGCAGAACGCGATGCGCGTCGCACGCCGCGCCCGGCGCCGGACGTGAAACCTGCG
>NZ_JASGBV010000029.1:0-83613 GCF_030053245.1 Stenotrophomonas sp. RS-48 | reverse complement strand
AACGCCCGGCGCTTCCGCGCCGGCCCCCAGGATCAGTCATGGCGTGGAGCAATCTTCAGCCGGCCTTGCCCTGTGCATCCAGATAGCGCTCGGCATCCAGTGCGGCCATGCAGCCGAAACCAGCGGAGGTGATGGCCTGCCGATAGTGCTGGTCGGCCACGTCGCCCGCGGCGAACACGCCTTCCACCGAGGTCTGGGTGGCGTTGCCGCCCAGGCCCGAGCGGATTTCCAGGTAGCCGTTGTTCATCGCCAGCTGGCCATCGAACAGGGTGGTGTTCGGGTGATGACCGATGGCCACGAAGAAGCCGTGCGCGTCGATGTCGCGGGTGCTGCCGTCCAGGGTGGACTTCACGCGCACACCGGTCACGCCGGCATCGTTGCCCAGCACTTCCTCGACCTGGTGGTGCCAGACGGTTTCGATCTTGCCGGCCGCGACCTTGGCGAACAGCTTGTCCTGCATGATCTTTTCCGCCTTGAGGGTGTCGCGGCGGTGGACCAGGTAGACCTTGCGGGCGATGTTGGACAGGTACAGGGCCTCTTCCACCGCAGTGTTGCCACCGCCGACCACGACCACGTCCTGGTCACGGTAGAAGAAGCCGTCGCAGGTGGCGCAGGCGGACACGCCGCGGCCCTTGAAGGCCTCTTCGGTCGGGATGCCCAGGTACTTGGCGGTGGCGCCGGTGGCGATGATCAGGGCGTCACAGGTGTATTCGTGACTGTCGCCGATCAGCCGGAACGGGCGCTGGGACAGGTCGGCGGTGTGGATGTGGTCGAAGATGACCTCGGTCTCGAAGCGCTCGGCGTGAGCCTGCATGCGCGCCATCAGGTCCGGGCCCATCAGGCCATGGGCGTCACCCGGCCAGTTGTCGACCTCGGTCGTGGTCATCAGCTGACCGCCCTGCTGCAGGCCGGTGATGACGACCGGCTTCAGGTTGGCGCGGGCGGCGTAGACCGCAGCGGTCCAGCCGGCCGGGCCGGAACCGAGGATGACAAGCCGTTGGTGGCGGGAGGGCAGGCTGGTGCTCATGTAAACTCGCGAAAAGGTAAGTGGGACAAGGCGCTGGCGATGTTTGCGCAGCATCCATGGCAGGTCATAGAGTGGCGGCTGGGGCAGGGCGATTCAAGCCGATGAACAGAACGCCGTCGCCCATCGACGGTTTCCGGCCCCGGAGGGCGCCTCGCAGCGTCGCATAACTGAAAACTGACGCCGTCTCATTTATTATCAATCACTAACAGCGCATTCCAAAGGTATGGTCTAAGGTGGCGAAGCAGGTCCCCGAACGCTCCAAGTCCGACGACAGCAAGGCGTCACGTCGCACGGCCGCGGCGGCGGCGACGACCGACAACCCCCGCCGCCAGCGCCTCTGGCGCGACCTGGGCCTGATCGCGATCGCGCCGGCCCTGCTGTACCTGGCGGCAAGTCTGCTCACCTACTCGGCGTCGGACCCCGGCTGGTCGCATACCGGCAGCGTGGTCGCGCCGGTGCACAACATGGGCGGCCGCGCCGGTGCCTGGATCGCCGACGTGCTGCTGCAGTTGTTCGGCTACATCGCGTTCCTGCTGCCGGTGGTGCTCGGCGCGCTGGCCTGGATCGCCATGTTCGGCCTCAAGCGGGAAAGCAAGGGCGAGAACGACCTCGATCCGGCCCTGCGCCTGGTCGGTCTGGTCGGCTTCCTGATCGCCGGTACCGGCTTCCTGCATGTGCGCCTGTTCAATGGTGATGTGTCCAGTGCGGGCGGCATCCTTGGCAAGCTGGTGGGCAACTCGCTCACCGTCGGGTTCGGAGCGCTGGGCGCGAACCTGTTCGTGCTGGTGCTGCTGCTGGCCTCGATCACCCTGGCCACCGGCCTGTCGTGGTTCACGGTGATGGAGAAGATCGGCCGTGGGGTGATGTCGCTGGCGCCGCTGCTGGAGCGCAAGAAGGAACAGGCGACCGAGTGGAAGCAGACCCGTGCCCTGCGCGAGGAGCGCCAGGAAGTCCGCAAGGCGGACGCCGAGGTGCGCGCCAAGCGCGAGCCGGTGAAGATCGAACCGCGCCCGGAACCGGTGATCGAGAAGAGCGACCGGGCCAAGCGTGACAACCAGATACCGATGTTCCGCGGCGTCAACGGCGATGGTTCGGACCTGCCGCCGCTGGCCCTGCTGGATGATCCCAAGCCGCAGCCCAAGGGCTACGACGAGGAGACACTGGAGACCCTGTCGCGGCAGATCGAGTTCAAGCTGAAGGATTTCCGCATCGACGCACAGGTGGTTGGCGCCTATCCGGGCCCGGTCATCACCCGCTTCGAGATCGAGCCGGCGCCGGGCATCAAGGTCAGCCAGATCAGCTCGCTGGACAAGGACATCGCCCGCGGCCTGTCGGTCAAGTCGGTGCGCGTGGTCGATGTGATTCCCGGCAAGTCGGTGATCGGCCTGGAGATTCCCAACGTCACCCGCGAGATGATCTTCCTGTCCGAGCTGCTGCGCTCGAAGGAGTACGACAAGGCCTCCAGCGTGCTGACCCTGGCGCTGGGCAAGGACATCGCCGGCCGCCCGACCGTGGCCGACCTGGCGCGCATGCCACACCTGCTGGTGGCCGGTACCACCGGCTCGGGCAAGTCCGTGGCCGTCAATGCGATGGTACTGAGCCTGCTGTACAAGGGCTCGCCGAAAGATCTGCGGATGCTGATGATCGACCCGAAGATGCTCGAACTGAGCGTCTACCAGGGCATCCCGCATCTGCTCGCGCCGGTGGTCACCGACATGAAGGAGGCCGCCAACGGCCTGCGCTGGTGCGTGGCGGAGATGGAACGCCGCTACAAGCTGATGAGCGCGGTGGGCGTGCGCAACCTGGCCGGCTTCAACAAGAAGGTGAAGGACGCCGAGGACGCCGGCCAGCCGCTGATGGACCCGTTGTTCAAGCCGAACCCGGAGCTGGGCGAGGCGCCGCGCCCGCTGGAGACGCTGCCGTTCATCGTCATCTTCATCGACGAATTCGCCGACATGATGATGATCGTCGGCAAGAAGGTCGAAGAACTGATCGCACGTCTGGCACAGAAGGCACGTGCAGCCGGCATCCACCTGATCCTGGCCACCCAGCGTCCGTCGGTGGATGTGATCACCGGCCTGATCAAGGCCAACATTCCCACCCGCATCGCGTTCCAGGTGAGCTCGAAGATCGACTCGCGCACCATTCTCGACCAGTCCGGCGCGGAGACGCTGCTGGGGCACGGCGACATGCTGTACCTGCCGCCGGGCACCGCCATGCCCGAGCGTGTGCACGGCGCGTTCGTCTCCGACGATGAAGTGCATCGCGTGGTCGAGCATCTCAAGGCGATGGGTCCGGCCGATTACATCGAGGGCGTGCTGGACGAGGTTCAGACCCTGGGGGACGGCGTGGTGGTGGGTGCCACCGGCCTGCCGGAAACCAGTGCCGGCGGCGACGAGTCGGATCCGCTGTATGACGAGGCACTGAGGGTGGTCACGGAGACCCGCCGCGCGTCGATTTCCGGCGTGCAGCGCCGGCTGAAGATTGGCTACAACCGTGCGGCGCGACTGATCGAGGCCATGGAAGCGGCCGGCGTTGTCAGTGCGCCCGAGCACAATGGCGACCGGACGGTGCTGGCACCGCCGCCGCCGAAGTAAGGCCCGACGTACCCCCACGACGTCCAAGGATCCGACGAATGCTTCATCCCGTACCACGCGCGCTGGCGCTGGCTGGCCTGATGGCCGCCAGCCCGGCCCTGGCGGAGACCGCCACCCCCGCGCCCGCTACGGCGCCGCCTTCCACCAGCGGCGATACCGAAGCCAGCAACAACTTCAGCATCGTCCGCTATCGCGCCGACTACCAGGTGCGGCCCGACGCAGGCAATGTGCAGACCGCGACCTACGAGGTCCTGCTCAAGACCAAGGCCTCGGTCGAGCAGTTCAGCCAGGTGCGGCTGAGTTACAGCGAGAAGATGGAGACGCTGGAGGTGCTCGACGCCTACACCATCACCGCCGATGGCCAGCGCCGTGACGTTCCGGCAGATCGCATCTACACCCAGGAAAGCTATTCCAGCGCCTCGGCAGCGATGTACGCCGACCGCAAGGTGCGGGTGATCGTGTTCCCGAACCTGGCGCCGGGCACGCGCCTGTATTACCAGGTGCGCCGCACCCAGGCCACGCCGTACTTCCCGGGCTACTTCGGCCTGTGGGAGACCTTCAATGTGTTCACCGAATACGAGGATGCCGAGGTGACGCTGAGCGCACCGGCCAACCTGCCGATGTTCGTCGACAGCCGCGGCGTGCAGGGCAGCGATCGCCCGGTGGTGAGGAACGGCCAGGCGCAGTGGCGCTGGCGCTACCAGCGCCGCGAGGCGATGCAGGCGCAGAACTGGTCGGCCGCCGGCTGGGAGTTCGGCCCGAACATCATGGCCAGCACCTATCGTGACTGGGCGCAGATGGGCCGGGCGTACCAGCTCAAGGCCGGTCCCGCCGCGCAGGTCACGGCGGAGATCCAGGCGCTGGCCGACCAGGTCACCGCAGGCATCGGCGACCGTCGCTCGCAGGCCGATGCGCTGTACCGCTGGGTCGCTCAGAACATCCGCTACGTCGCGGTGTACCTGGGCAATGGCGGGCTGGAGCCCAACAGCGCGCAGAGCATCCTCGACAACCACTATGGGGACTGCAAGGACCATGTGACCCTGCTGGAAGCCCTGCTGGCCGCCAAGGGAATTGCCAGTTCGCCGGTGCTGATCGGCGCCGGTGGCGGGCCGACGCTGCCGAAGATTCCGGTGCTGGGGCGCTTCAACCACGCCATCACCTACATTCCCGAGTTCGATCTGTACCTGGATTCGACCACCGCCTGGGCGCGCTTCGGCCAGTTGCCCGAGGGCGACCTGGGCGCGCCGGTGATGCGCACGGCCGACGCGAGCCTGGCACGCACGCCGGCCAATGGTCCGCAGCGCAACGCAACCTCGATGGAGGTGCGCTTCACGTTCGATGCCAACGGCAATCTGCGTGGCGAGACGATTCCGCAGCTGGGCGAGAATGCGGAGATCGGCATGCGCGCACAGTTCGCCCAGCTCAATGCGCAGAATCGGGCGCGCGCCGAGGAGTCGATCATGGCGGCGTCCGGTTTTGATGGCCGCGGCCAGCTGCAGCTGCAGGGCGTCCCGGTCGATCTGACCCGGCCGTTCGGCTACCGCATGGCCTTCCAGGCGGAAGACTACGTGGACTTCAGCGTGGCCGGGGGCATGGCGGTGCCGGATCCGCCAGGCGGCGAGTCGGTGCGCGGGCTGTACGCTACCGCGTCTGCACCGGCCAACGAGACGCCGTTCTACTGCAACGCGAGCCTGCGTGAAGAAACCTATCGCCTGCAGTTCCCGGCCAACGCGCCGATCATCGCCGTTCCGGCCAGCCAGCGTTTTGCCAATGCCGCGGGCGAGTACCGGGTGGACTGGAGCCGGCAGGGCCAGGAGGTGATCGTCCACCATCGCCTGCAGCAGAATGCCGTGCGTGGACCGGAGGCACTGTGCCAGCCCCAGGACTACACCGCGTTCCGCGCGCTGTATCGCGAAGTGCGCCGCGGCTTCCGCGGACAGGTTCTGTATGGAAGGCTGCCTGCGCCTGCCAACTGAATCGCCGGTGGACGTGCGGGGCGGCATAATGTCGCCCTGATCGCCCATTCATCTTTGCCCGGGCACACTGGCATCCACCTTTCCTTGCGCCCGCGCCCACAGGATTCCCGCATGAACGTCCGCCTCCGCCGTATTCTTGCCGCCAGCACTCTCGCCATGGCCTGCGCCGCCGCGGGCAGCGCGTGGGCGGGTGCCCGCGATGACCTGAAGAACTTCACCAGCGGCCTGAAGGGCCTGGATGGCCAGTTCAGCCAGCAGGTGTTCGACAGCCGCGGGAAGGTCAAGGAGTCGACCAGCGGCCGCGTGGCCCTGTCGGCCCCGCGCCTGTTCCGCTGGGAGTACGTGCGGCCGCATGAACAGCTGATCGTGGCCGACGGCAAGAAGGTCTGGATGTACGAGCCGGACCTGGAGCAGGCCACCGTGCGCGAGCAGGGCAAGGAAGAGCAGAACAGCCCCTTGACCGCGCTGATCAACCCGGCGCTGCTGGAGCAGCAGTACGACCTCAGCGAGGAGGCGGCACAACGGGATGGCCTGCAGTGGCTGTCGCTGTCGCCGAAGCGCGATACCGAGGCCAGCTTCCAGTACGCCGCACTAGGCTTCAACGCCCAGGGGCTGGCGAGGATGGAGATCACCGACGCGGTCGGCCAGCGCACCGTGATCAATTTCAGCGGCTGGAAGCGCAACCCGACGTTCGCGGCCTCGACCTTCCGCTTCAGCCCGCCGGCCGGCACCGACGTCATCGGCAACTGATGCGTGACGCCGGGCATGGCCCGGCGCTACCAATGTGCGCATTTCGCCGATCCGCCGGGCATGGCCCGGCGCGACCGACGGGGGGGCGCGGTACAATGAGCGGGTGCCAAGACAACGCTCCACTTCTTTCCCCGGCCCCGATCTGCTGAGTGTCGATCGGGAGCACCTGCGCCCGCTCGCCGAGCGCATGCGTCCGCAGACGCTCGATGAAATGGTCGGGCAGAAGCGCCTGCTCGCTCCGGACAGCGCACTGCGCCGGGCAGTCGAGTCCGGTCGCGTGCATTCGATGATCCTGTGGGGCCCGCCGGGCTGTGGCAAGACCACGTTGTCGCTGCTGCTGGCCGAGTATTCCGATGCCGAGTTCCGCGCCATCTCCGCCGTGCTGTCCGGCCTGCCGGAGGTGCGCCAGGTCCTGGCAGAAGCGGCGCAGCGTTTCGCCGAAGGCCGGCGTACCGTGCTGTTCGTCGATGAGGTGCATCGCTTCAACAAGGCGCAGCAGGACGCGTTCCTGCCGCATATCGAGCGCGGCACCATCCTGTTCGTGGGTGCCACGACCGAGAACCCGTCCTTCGAGTTGAACTCGGCGTTGCTGTCACGCTGCCGTGTGCACGTGCTGGAGGCGGTCTCGCCCACCGACATCGTCGAGGCACTGCAGCGGGCGCTGGGCGATCGCGAGCGCGGCCTGGGCCAGGAGTCCATCGAGGTTGCGCCCGAGCTGCTGCTGGAGATCGCCACCGCTGCCGATGGCGACGTGCGCCGCGCATTGACCCTGCTGGAAATCGCTGCCGAACTGGCGGGGGGCGAGGGCGGGCACATCACCCCGCAGACGCTCACCCAGGTGCTGGCCGACCGCACCCGTCGTTTCGACAAGGGCGGCGAGCAGTTCTACGATCAGATCTCGGCGTTGCACAAGTCGGTGCGCAGTTCCAATCCCGATGCGGCGCTGTACTGGCTGACCCGCATGCTCGACGGCGGCTGCGATCCGTCGTACCTGGCGCGCCGGCTGACGCGCATGGCGATCGAGGACATCGGCCTGGCCGATCCGCGCGCACAGAGCATGGCGCTGGAAGCGTGGGACATCTACGAACGGCTGGGCAGCCCCGAAGGCGAGCTCGCGTTCGCCCAGCTGGTGCTGTACCTGGCCAGCACCGCCAAGTCGAATGCAGGCTACGCGGCGTTCAACCAGGCCAAGGCCGACGTGCGCCAGAGCGGTACCGAAGAGGTGCCGCTGCACCTGCGCAACGCGCCGACCAAGCTGATGAAGGAACTGGGCTACGGTGCCGAGTACCAGTATGACCACGATGCGGAAGGCGGGATCGCCCTGGATCAGACCGGCTTCCCCGATGCGATGGGCGAGCGCGTGTACTACAACCCGGTGCCGCGCGGACTGGAGATCAAGCTGAAGGAAAAGCTCGACCGGTTGCGCGCCGAGCGCGAGGCGGCGCGGGCGGCGAAGCGGCGTTGATCGCCGTTATGCAACCAATCCGATTGTCGGGTCCACGCTGATTCGAGAGAATCCCCGGTTCACTTCTCAAGGATGACGTTCATGCAGGACATGACTCTGGCGTTGAAGCGCTACGCCCAGTTCGAGGGTCGGGCCAATCGCCGCGAATACTGGATGTTCCAGCTGTTCCTGTTTCTGGTGGCCACGGCGGTGTCGCTGCTGGCCGGCGTGCTGGCGATCCTCATGCGCTCCAGTCCGGATGCACTGAGCGCCATCCTGATCGGCACGATGGTGCTGCTGGGCCTGATGTAGCTGGCGACGATCGTGCCGCTGATCGCCGTCACCGTGCGCCGTCTGCATGACTGCAACCAGTCCGGCTGGCTCTATCTTCTGGCATTGGTGCCGATGGGCGGCCTGGTGATCCTGGTGTTCGCTCTGCTGCCCGGCACGCCGCAGGAAAACCCGTACGGCCCCGTGCCTGCGGGCCCTTGACGCGGCACCCGCCGGGCAGCGCCCGGTCCTGGGAATCGGCCCTCCCGCCTTGGCGGGAACGAGAGGATGCGTCCCATGACGCCGCGATATCGCGCGCGTGATACACAGTGTGACGTTTGATCGTTGTGATAATCATTCGCGTTTAAGGTAGACTGCGGTCCCTTGTGAAACAGCGGCCCAGGCCGCTGACGTCGCCCGCCGATGAAGCATTTCGTCCTGCCTCCGCACCGTGGTCCGCTGGCCCGCGGCCTTGCCGTCCTGATGATGGGTCTGCTCCTGGCTACCCCGTATGCGTACGCGCAGCAGCGCAATCCGCTGCAGAAGATCGGCCACACCGTGCTGGATGAGCCGGCCGCCAGCTATCGCTTCGAGCATTTCGTGATCGACAGTGCCGACACGCAGCGCCGCTGGCGGGTGAATCTGGCGATTCCGGTCCGCGCCTCCAGTGCACCTTCGCCGGCGTTGTACGCGCTGGATGGCAATGCGGTGGCGATGGTGCTCGACCAGCCGCTGCTGGCTGAACTTGCAGCACTCAAGGCGCCTCCGGTGCTGGTGCTGATCGGCTACGACAATGATCTGCGCATCGACTCGAAGGCGCGGACCCGTGACTACACGGCATGGATCGACCGCGCCGACGATGAGAGCGGCGCAACCCAGGCGGTCGGCGGGGGCGCTGCGGCGTTCCTTGATGTGATCGAACGCCGCATCAAGCCCGAGGTGGAGCGTCGCGCGCGCGTCGACACCGGGCAGCAGGCGCTGTGGGGGCACTCGCTCGGTGGCCTGTTCGTGCTCAACGCGCTGTACACCCGGCCGGCCGCGTTCCAGGCCTATCTCGCCGCCAGGCCCTCACTGTGGTGGGCGCAGGGCGCGGCGCTGGGCGATCCCGAACAGCAGTTCGTGCAGAACGTCCATGGGCAGCCGGCCAGGGTCTGGTTGATGCTGGGAGGCGCTGAGCGCGTCGGCGACCGCGGCAAGCGTGACCTGAACAACCCGCGGGTGGTCGCGCACCTGCGCCGCATCGGCGGCGCCACGCCTGACGCGGCGATGCAGTTGTCCGAGCGGCTGCGCCGGGTGCCGGGGCTGAGCGTGCAGTACCGCGAGTTTCCTGGCCTGGGCCATGGCCCGATGCTGCCGGCGTCCTTCCACGCGGCGCTGCATGAGCTGTACGGGGTGACCGATCGCAGTGCAGGCGATGGCGCCAGTGCAACCGATGGGCCGTCCAGCGAATGAATCCCTTCGCGCGGCGTGCCGTGCGACCCCACTACCCAGGCGAGGCTGCCCGCGTGCAGCGGCCCAGGCAACCGATGAATCCCGCGCCACGTGGCGCGGCCTACGTGTGCAAGGAGCCTGTCATGTCGTTCCGTTCCTCCCTTCGTCCTTCGCTTCGCTTCACCACCCTGGCCACCGGCCTGCTGCTGGCCGTCGCGGCCACCGCACAGCCGGTATTCGATCAACCGGCCAACGCCACGTTCAAGGGCCAGGTGGTTTCGCGCGGCGACAATGTGGTGCCGGGCAGCACCGCCGATGTGGTCGGTCGCGGCTTCGTGCCGGGCCAGAAGGTCAGCCTGCTGCGCGGCGACAGCGTGTTGAACGCCCAGCCGGTGGTGGTTGATGCCGATGGCAACTTCAAGACCCAGCTGGCCATTCCCGCCGATGCCGTGCCGGGCACCCATCCGGTCGTGGTGCGGGCGAGCCAGCCGGCCGCCGCGACGGTGCTGAAGCTGCGCGTCTCGCCGCAGCTGCCGCTGTCGGGCCAGGCGCAGTTCACCACCCAGTCCAACAAGCTGGTGCCGGGCCTGTACCAGTCCGCCTACAGCGCCGCCAGCGATGCGCTGTTCGTGACCTCCGCGGTCGGCCGGCCGCCGGTGACCCAGTCTCAGCTGCTGAAGATCGACCCGGCGTCGCTGAAGGTCAGCAAGGCGATCACTCCGGCGCAGGTGCCGGGCAGTACCAACGGCGCGGTCTATGCGGTGTACGGCGTGGGCGTGGATGATGCCAACGGCAACGTGTGGGTGACCAATACCCGTCAGAACAGCGTGGCCGTCTATCGCCAGAAGGATCTGTCGCTGGTGCACCAGTTCCCGGTCGATGCGGTGCCGCATGCGCGCGACGTGGTGATCGATGGTACCCGCGGCAAGGTGTTTGCCTCGGCCACCGGTGAGGATCACCTGTCGGTATTCGATGCGAAGACGTTCAAGGAGCTGCCCGCGGTGACGCTTGAATCGGGCGTGGATGACGGCAAGTTCACGCCGATGAGCCTGGTGCTGGACGAGAAGGGCGGCAAGCTGTTCACCGTCAGCATCGGCACGCCGGAGGCGGCAGTGATCGACGTGGCCAGCGGTGAGGTCGAGAAGGTGATCGATCTGGGCAACTCGATCAGCGCGTCGGGCGTGGCGTTCGACGCGGCGCGCAACCGGTTGTACGTGGCGTCGCAGGGCACCGACAACCTGCTGATCGTCGACGTCGCAGCCGGCAAGGTGCTGCACGATGTGCCGGTGGGCGCGGGTGCGCTGAACGTCGCCTTCGATGATGCATCCGGCCTGGCCTATGTCAGCAACCGTGGCGCCGGCACCGTGACCGTGGTCGACCGCGAGGGCAAGGTGGTCGCCAACCTCGACGGCGGCACTTTGCCGAACCACGTCCGTGCCGATGGCAAGGGCAACGTGTTCGCGGTGAACAAGTCGCGCGGCGCTGAAGACCCGAAGGGTGACCGCATCACCCGCATCACCCCGAAGCAGTAAGTCAGACGGCAGGGCGGCGCGCGCGTCGCCCTGCCAGCAAGGAGAACGTCCATGAACATCGTGCCCCGTCTGCGCCTGTGCGCACTTCCGTTGGCTGTTTCGCTGGCACTGGCTGCCTGTGGCGGCTCGTCGGCTCCCTCCGATGCCAAGAAGCCTTCCGAACCGCCGCCGGCGGCGATGGCGGCCGCCGCGGACACCGCGTTGCCGGCAGGCTGGAAACGCGTGGCCGGTGCCGAGATGCCGGCCGTGCATGACCAGAAGGCCGTGCTGCCGGCCAAGGTGCATTCCGATGACGGCGCCGATATCGCGGTGACCGACACCCGCCGGATCATCGCCGGTGGCGACGACGTCATCGCGGTGATCGAGGCGCTGGGGCTGGGCAAGCAGGTATTTGCCGCCCCGACCAACACCACCACCGAGGCTGGCCGGGCTGCGCCGCACCAGTTCCTGTTCAACCGCACCACGGGTGTGGAGGGTGTGCTGAGCCTGCGGGGTTCGCTGTTCCTGGGCAACAGCCTGCGCCGCCACACCGAGCTGGCGAAGAAGCTGCGCGAGGTGGGGGAGCCGGCGGTGGTCATCGACGATCTGCAGCCGGCGCCGGACAAGGTGCGCAAGGTCGCCGCCGCACTCGGGCTGGCCGAAGCAGGGCAGACGCTTGCCACGCAGGTGCAGCGTCAGCTGGATGAGGCCGCAGCGATCGGCCGGGGCCTGGGCCATGCGCCGCGTGTGATCCATGTGTCGGCCACCGGTGCCGGTGGCGCACCGACCGTTGCGGGCGCCGACAGCGCATCGGCGCAACTGATCGCGCTGGCCGGCGGCGTCAACATCGGCACCGAAGCGGGAGTGCAGAACTACTCGCAGCTGAGCAATGAGGGCGTGGTCGCCGCGGCACCGGAGGTGATTCTGGTGACCGAGCACGATCTGCAGCTGTTCGGCGGTGCCGAGGGCCTGTGGAAGTCGTACCCGACGCTGAAGCAGACACCGGCCGGGCAGGCCAACCGGGTCTGGGTGATGCCGGATGTGCAGCTCAAGTACACCAGCGTAGGTTCCGGGGCTGGCGCACTGGCGCTGGCGCGGGCGCTGGCGGCGCTGCCGAAGGCATGAGTCCGGCGGACCGGCGCCGTCGTCGCGGGCGGACGATGTTGATGGTGGCGATGCTGGCACTGCTGGCCGCCATTCTGGCCTCGTTTGCGGTCGGGCCACTGCGCTTGCCACCGCTGGAGGTGCTGCAGGCGCTGGCGGTGAAGATGGGGCTGCTCGATCCGCAGGCGGTGAGCAGCCGCGACCTGGCGGTGGTCTGGCAGCTGCGCATCCCGCGCGCCCTGTTGGGCGCGGTGGTGGGGGCATCGCTGGCGATGGCCGGTGCCAGCCTGCAGGGCCTGTTCGGCAATCCGTTGGCGGACCCGGGCATTGTCGGCGTCAGCCAGGGCGCCGCGCTGGGCGCGGTCGCCGCCATCGTGCTCGGTGCTGCAGGTGCGGCCGGCTGGTTGGTGCCGGTGGCCGCGTTTGCCGGCGGTGCGCTGGCGATCGGCCTGACCTACGCCCTTGCCCGGCCGGGCAAGGGCAGTGGCAATGCCACGCTGTTGCTGGTCGGCATCGCCATGGCGGCGTTCTGCTCGGCGCTGATCGGTTTCCTGACCTACATCGCCAGCGAGAGCGAACTGCAGTCGCTGGTGTTCTGGCAGATGGGTTCGCTGGCCCGCGCCAGCTGGAGTGATGTCGCCGCCGTGGTGCCGTTGTTCGCCATCGGCGTGTTCGCGCTGCAGCGCCTGGCAACGCCACTGGACATGCTGGCGCTGGGGGAACGCCAGGCCCAGCATCTGGGCCTGGACGTGGCACGGACCCGCCGCCGGCTGGTGGCGTTCAGTGCCCTGCTGGTGGGTGCGGCCGTCGCGTTTGCCGGTTCGATCAGCTTTGTCGGCCTGGTGGTGCCACACGTGGCGCGCATGCTGGTGGGGCCGGGGCACCGCTGGTTGCTGCCCCTTTCCGGCCTGCTGGGGGCGCTGCTGATCGTGGTGGCCGATACGGCCGCGCGCACGCTCGACCCGCCGGCGGAGATTCCACTCGGTCTGTTCTCGGCTGCACTGGGTGCACCGTTCTTCCTCTGGCTGGTGCTGCAGCAGCGCCGCAAGGCAGCCCCATGACGGCCCTGCTTCATCTGCGCGACGTCGTGGTGCGACGCGGGCAGCGCGAGATCCTGCACGGTATCAACCTGGCGTTCGAGCCGGCGACGGTCACTGCCTTGGTGGGGCCCAACGGCGCTGGCAAATCGACGCTGCTGGCAGTCGCTGCAGGCGATCTGCGTGCCGATGCGGGTGAGGTGAGCCTGCTTGGCAGGCCGCTGGCCGGCTACAAGGCCGGTCCACTGGCGCGCGAGCGCGCGGTGATGCCGCAGGAGCACGGCGTGCGCTTCGCCTTCAGCGTGGAGGAGGTGGTGGCGATGGGGCGCCTGCCACACCCGCCCGATCCCGTACGCGATGGCACGCAGGTGGAGGCCGCGATCGACGCGACCGAACTGCAGGCGCTGCGCCTGCGCGAGGTGCAGCAGTTGTCCGGTGGCGAGTCGGCCCGGACCACGTTCGCGCGCGTGCTGGCGCAGGACACGCCGCTGCTGCTTCTCGACGAGCCGACCGCTGCGCTGGATCTGCGCCACCAGGAGCGTACGCTGCGCAGCGTGCGTGCCTGTGCCGAGGCCGGGGCCTGCGTGATCGTGGTGCTGCACGACCTGAATCTGGCCGCCGGCCATGCCGACCGCATCGTGCTGCTGGAACAGGGCAGGGTGGCCGCCGACGGCTCACCCGCGCAGGTGTTGACCGTGGACACGCTGCAGCGGGTCTACCAGCAGGACGTGGTCGTGCTGGAGCATCCGAAGCGGGGCGTGCCGCTGGTGGTGGTCACCTGATCCGGGCGGCGAAAGGAATCCTCATCGTTCCACTGGTGCGCGCAATCAGCACTTGCGCGCCAGATTGGCAGGTCTAGAATGCGCCCCATGAGCCGGATGCCGCTCCTGAAGTTTTTCACCCTGACCCGCGCAAGCGCGGAACGGGCGTGTCTGCCTGGAGCTCGACGGGGCCGCTGAATCGGCCACCGTTGGACCATCCACAGAGCGCCCTCCGGGGCGCTCTTTTCGTTTCCGCAGTCCCTTTCATCCACCCGCTGCACCGCAAGGAGAACGTGCCATGCACCAGATCGCCGAGACCGAACGCTAGCCGCGCACCCTGTCGCCAACGGGGGTGCGCGGCCCCCGAAGTTGGCTTGCAGGAACCCATCACATGAACACCCAGATCCTTTCCCGTCGTCGCAACCTCGGCATCATTGCCCACATCGACGCCGGCAAGACCACGCTCACCGAACGACTGCTGTGGAAGAGCGGCGAGATCCACCGCGTCGGTGAGGTCCATGACGGCAACGCCACCACCGATTTCTCAGCGATCGAGCGCGAGCGTGGCATCACCATCGGCGCAGCAGCCGTGCAGGCGCAGTGGGCGCCGCGCGATCTGCCGCCGCATCGGCTGACCCTGATCGACACCCCGGGCCACATCGATTTCGCCATTGAAGTCGAGCGTTCGCTGCGGGTGCTCGACGGTGCCGTCGCGGTGTTCTCTGCCGTGGATGGCGTGCAGCCGCAGTCGGAAACGGTGTGGCGCCAGGCGCGCCGGCACCGGGTGCCGTTGATCGCCTTCGTCAACAAGATGGATCGTGTCGGCGCCTCGTTCGAGCGCGTGCTGGAGCAGCTGCGGGACAAGCTGCAGGCGCGGCCGTGGGCGCTGGGTGTGCCGCTGGGCAGCGAAAGCGACTTCAGCGGCTGGGTCGATCTGGTGGATGAGCGCGTGCTGCAGTGGCGCGACGGCGGCGTGGTGACCATCACGCCGTGGGATGACGCTGCACGCAGCCAGTGGCAACCGCGGCGCGACGCGCTGGTGGAGGCCGTGGCCGACCATGACGAGGGTCTGGCCGATGCGTGGCTGGAAGGCCGGGTGATCGATGCGGAACTGCTGCGCGCGGCACTCCGGCGGGCGACGCTGGCCGGTGCGGGCGTGCCGGTGCTTGCGGGTGCGGCGTTCAAGGACAAAGGCATCGAGGCGCTGCTGGATGCGGTGGTCGATTACCTGCCTTCGCCGTTGGATCGGCCTGCCGTCACTGCCGAAGGCGAGGCCGGCGACGTGCTGCTGCCGCCGGATCCGGAGGGTCCGCTGGCGGGCCTGCTGTTCAAGATCACCCATCAGCAGCACGGTGCGCTGAGCTTCGTGAGGCTGTATTCGGGGACGCTGAAGGCAGGCGACGCTGTGGCCAGCTCGCAGCATCCGCAGGGTCGGCGTGTGAGCCGTCTGGTGCGGGTGCAGGCAGACCAGACCCATGACATCGAGCAGGCCGTGGCCGGTGACATCGTCGCGGTGCTGGGCTGGAAGGATGCGATCAGCGGTGAAACGCTGAGCGCACGCGATCAGCCGTTGCGCCTGGAGAGCATCCAGGCACAGGCACCGGTGCTCGCGTGGCGCCTGGAACCTGCGCGCGCAGCGGACCTGATCCGCATGGCGCAGGGGCTGGCCAGCCTCGCCCAGGAGGATCCGTCATTCCGCGTGGAGACCGATCGCGAGAGCGGCGAAACGCTGGTATGGGGCATGGGCGAACTGCACCTGGAGGTGATGGTCGAGCGCCTGCGCAGCGAATGGAAGGTCGATGTCGGCATCGGTTCGCCGCGCGTTGCCTACCAGGAAACGCCGTTGCGCGCGGTCTCCGGCGTGGTCGGCAGGGTCGTCAAGCAGAGCGGTGGCCAGGGCCAGTTCGCCCATGTGGTGCTGGACGTGGCGCCGCGTGAGGACGACCAGGTGGTGTTCAACGATCGCATCGTCGGAGGCGTGATCCCCCGTGGTTTCATCGCAGCGGTGGAGAAGGGTGCGCGTGCGGCGCTGTCGGAAGGACCGCATGGGCATCCGGTCGTGGGCATCGAAGTGACCCTGGTGGACGGCCAGACCCATGCCAAGGATTCCTCGGACATGGCGTTCCACCGGGCCGGCAGTGAGGCCGTCAGGGCCGCGCTGGCCAGTGCCGGCACGCAGGTGCTGGAGCCGGTGATGGCGGTAACGGTGCATTCGCCCTCGGCGTCGGTGGGCGACGTGGTCGGCGACCTCAACCGTCGCCACGGTCGCGTCGCGCGCATCGAGGACCAGGAGGGCCGTGCCGAAGTGAGCGGCTTTGCACCGTTGGCGCAACTGGTGGGCTACACCACTGCGTTGCGCTCGCTCAGCCAGGGGCGCGCCAGCAGTGAAGCGCACCTGCACGGTTACGAGCCGGTACGCGCTGCCTGAAGTGTGCAAGGGGCCCGTTCGCGGGCCCCTCTTGCTGCCGGCGAGCGGCGGCAGGGCGCATTGCAGTGCAACAAAAGTGTAGAAAAAGCTGGATTAAAGTGATGCCTCACGATAAATTGCGCACCCGTCGTTGCTTGCCGCTGTCTGCCCCCACTCATGCGTGATGACAAAGACCCCGGAACCCTGGAGCTGACCCTGCCGCGCAAGCGCGGTCGTCCGCCCAAATTCGGGTACGCGATGAGCGATGCGCAGCGCGCCGCGCGTTACCGCGCACGCAGGTCGGGCCAGGCCAACCACGCCGATGTGCGCTCCTGCAGTGACATGGTCCTGCTGGACAAGATCCGCGCCGCGGTCAGTGCGCGCGACACCGAACTGGCGGGCTTCCTTGTCCACGTCCTGTGGCAGCGCTATCCGCTGCAGCTGAAATAAGTCAGTGCCGGGGTGGTGGTCGTCACCCGGCTTGTTGATAATGCGGGATTCAGGTTGTTCCCGCTGGCGCGCCCGGGATGGCAGGCGCGCATGACGAAACGGTTCCTACGATGACCACCAGCGACACCACCACCGAAGCGGCGCAGGCCGGCACCCCCCTGTTCTACACCCGTCCGGTGCCGCTGCAGGCTGATGTGCACGCCGACCTGCGCATCCTGCCGGGCAAGCTTGATTTCGCCGCCGGCAACAACGCCATTCCGCTGGTGCTCGGCGAGTTCTCGCTGGCACTGCATCATTTCCCGATCCTGTTCGCCGGCCCGGGCGCCGTTCCGATGGCCGCCGTCGGCGTGACCAACGAGAACCTGTTCATCAAGGACGGGCTGTGGGAAGACGAGGCCTACATTCCGGCCTATCTGCGTCGCCACCCCTTCATCTTCATCGACACCGGCGCGGACAACGATTTCCTGCTCGGCATCGATGAAGCGAGCCCGCGCGTAGTCAAGGGAGGCGAGGAAGGCCAGGCGCTGTTCGCCGACGGCAAGGCCACCGACATGGTGCAGCAGGCGCTGGAGTTCTGCGGGCAGTACACCCGCGAGCACGAACAGACCCAGGCCTTCTCCAAGGCGCTCATCGAAAAGGGGCTGCTGGTCGAGCGCAATGCGACCGTACGCGCTCCGAACGGTCAGGAGTTCAACCTCAACGGCTTCCAGGTGGTCGACGTCGAGAAGTTCGTCGCGCTGCCCGAGGAAACCGTGATCGAATGGCACCGCAGCGGCTGGCTGGCCCTGATCCACCAGCACCTGATGTCGCTGGGCCGCTTCAACGACCTGACCCGTCGCCAGGTCGAACGCCTGGCAGCCTGAGCGGGCTGAAGGGCCGGGCTCCCGCGCAGCGGGGCTCGGTCCGTGCGGGACGTCAGCGCAGTGACTGCGGCACGCGCCGCAGCTCGCGGGTGTCATATCCCATCGCGGCGATGCGCTTCACTGCCTGCGCATAGTCCTCCGCAGAGACCTGCGGGGTGCGGGCCATGTACCACACGTAGTCGCGCTTGCTACGCGCAACGATGGTCTGCTGGTAGTCGCTATCGATCCAGGCAATGACGTACTCGGCCTGAATGGGCCATACGAACTGCATGCCCCAGATGGCGCCGTTGCCTTCCTTCTCGACCCTGCCGATCGGGTGCATCGATCGCTGCGGTGCGTCGAAACTGCCCTTGCGATAGGTGAAGGTGGTCTGGATGCGGCCGTCCGGCCGCGGCGCGTAGCTTTCAATGGCGTCAAACGCTTCGCGTTCCGGCCAGGAAGGGATATGGGCGATGACGTACCAGTCGCCCATGAAGCGGGGAACGTCGACCGCCTGCGGTCGCGGCAGAGGGCGCAGGTCACTTGAACTGCAGCCGGTGCCGAACAGGGCGATCGCCAGGAACGAGAGCAGCGGAAGGGGGCGCATGGTGACCTCAACGTGGCCGGAACAGGTAATGGGCAACCAGCCACTGCTGGCCGTTGTCGTAGCCGAACAACTCGGCGCAGGCCATCCAGAACATGCGCCAGCGGTTCCACCATTGCCTTGCCGCCGGCCTGCCATAGGTTGCCTCCAGGATCGGCATGATGCGTTCACGCGCGGCATCCTGGTTCGCCAGCCAGTGGTCAGCCGTACGCTGGTAATGCGTGCCATCCAGCAGCCAGCGCCGCTGCAGGCGCAGGTCCTGCTGGAAGTGCAGCAGAGTGTCGGCAGCGGGCATCAGCCCACCCGTGAAGAAGTGCCGCCCCATCCAGTTATCGCCGCCTTCGGTTTCAAAGGGGTACATCAGGGTGCGGTGGGCGAAGATGTGCACGAACAGCGCGCCGTCGGGCTTCAGCCACTGCGCGATGCGTGACATCAGCTGCGCATGGTTGCGGACGTGCTCGAACATCTCCACCGAAACGCAGCGGTCGAAACGGCCGGCCGGCAGCTCCAGCCGGTTCACATCGCAGGTGATCACCTCGACATTGCCCAGCCCGCGCAGCCTGCACTGTTCAAGGATGTGCTGGCGCTGGCTGTGCGAATTGGACACCGCCGTGATGCGCGCGCCCGGGAAGCGCTCGGCCATCCACAGGGTCAGCGAGCCCCAGCCACACCCCAGTTCAAGGATGTGCTGCCCGTCAGCCAGGCTGGCACGCTCGCCGTAGAGCTCGAGCATGGCGACTTCGGCTTCGTCCAGGGTCTCGCGACCGCTCGGGTAGTAGCAGCTGCTGTATTTCAGGCGCTTGCCCAGGCAGGCCTGGAAGAATGCGGCGGGGACTTCATAGTGTTGCCGGTTGGCGGCATCGACATGAAGCGCGACCGGGCTGCCGGCCAACTGCTCAAGGCACTGGTTGAAGCGCGCGGACTGCGCCTCGATGCCCCCGGCACTCTCTTCCTGGAGGCGTTGGGCGCACAGCCGGCGGATACCGGAGCGCAGGGCCACATCCGGAATGAGGCCGCGCTCGGCCCAGGCGATCAGCCCGGTTTCCGGATCGGCAGGCGTTGCGAGTGATGTGGCGACAGTCATGGCAGGTGCTCCTTGGACGAACGCGGGAACCACGGGAAGAACATCGGCGTGCTGCGCTGGTAGTCGCGGTAGTCCTCACCACGGCTGCGCAACGCCTGCTTTTCGGTGAAGGGAATGCCGCTGAGATAGCGCAGGAACAGGTACATCAGCACCGGTCCTGTCCACGCAAGCCAGCCCAATGGCGAGCCGACCGCGAGCAGGACGTAGGTGAACCAGTGCAGCCATTCGAAGAAGTAGTTGGGGTGCCGCGAGTACCGCCAGAGGCCGGTGCGGCAGGTGCGCCCCTTGTTGGCCGGGTCGGCGCGGAACCGTGCGAGCTGATGGTCGGCCAGCGCCTCGCCGCCGACGCTCAACAGCCAGACTACGGCAGCGGCGGCAACCCAGCCCGCCGCGGCGGGCGAGTCGTTGCTGGCGACGGCCACGAATGGCAGGGAGAACAGCACGATCAGCAGCGCCTGGGCGATGAAGAAGCCGAAGATCTTGCCCTGGTGGCTCTGCCAGTGATCTCGCAGGTATCGGTAACGCCCGTCCTCGGCCTCGCGCCGCACGCGGCTCCACAGGTGCAGCGCGAGTCGGCCGCCCCACAGGCCGCCCAGCACCGCAAGGGCCACACGCGGCAGCGCGGCGCCGTCACCGAGCAGGGCCAGTATCAGCGCTGACGCAGCGACGCCCTTCGCCCACAGCACATCGACGATGCCGATGTTGCGGTGGCGGCGTTGCCATGCCCATCCCCAGGCCATGATGAGCAGGGCATACAGGGCAACCCAGGGCAGGGCGTTCATGGTCGGGCTCCGGCAAACGGTGGGCGGATGGCCAGCCTCGACCAGCGACGCGCAGCGCTACACAGCAGCGGCAGGGCGATGCTCCAGCCGATACCCAGCGTCAGCAGGCCTTTCCAGGCCGGGGGCGAAAGCTGCACGGCGTCGAAGCCGCGGCTGGCGGACAGGTACGCCAGCGGGGCAAGCAGCAGGCCAAAGCACACGGGGAGCGCCATGTTCCGCTGCAGGAAGGCCATCGATGCGTTGATCGTCATCGCGAAGGACGCCCAGAGTGCGAGGATCCAGGGCGGTGGCACCCAGCCTAGGGGCGCAGCGGCATAACGCACCACGCCCGCGGCGGCAGCGGCGCCATCGACCAGCCACGCACAGGCCAGGGCCAGGACCAGCAGGCGGAGCTCGACCCGGGGCAGGGGACTGGTGCTGAGCTGGCTGGCCACGAACAGTGTGGCGGCCAGCAGTGCTGGCCATTGCAGCCCGCGCCCGGCGCCAGCGACCGCGCACAGCCAGACCGCCTGGTTGCCGAGCAGATTGAGCCAGGTGCGGCGCATGTCAGTGTGCGCCTCTGGCGTGCGCGCTGCCCCGATGGCCGGGGCGTGCCAGCAGCAGGTGTGAAACGCCGATCGAACGTTCCAGGAAGCCGCCCTCGCAGTAGGCCAGGTAGAACTCCCACAGACGGCAGAACCGGGCGTCGAACCCCTGCGCATGCACTGCGGGAAGCTGTGCGAGGAATCGCTGGCGCCACGCCCGCAGCGTGAGCGCATAGGAATGACCGAAGTCCTGCTGCGCCAGCAGCTGCAGATCGCTGGCACGGGTCTTGGCGGCCATGATCGCGTTGATGGAAGGGATGAAGCTGCCGGGGAACACGTGGCGTTTGATGTAGTCCACGCTTCGGCGCGCCTGCTCGTAGCGGTGGTCTTCAATGGTGATCGCCTGCAGCAGGGCCAGCCCGTCCGGCTTGAGCAGCCGTTGCAGGGTGGCAATGTAGGTGTCCAGATACTGGGCGCCGATCGCTTCGATCATCTCGATCGAGACCAGCTTGTCGTACTGCCCGTCGAGGTCGCGATAGTCCTTCATCAGCAGGGTGATGCGATCCTCCAGACCCGCGGCGCGCACCCGTGCCGTGGCCAGCGCATGCTGCTCGGCGGAGATCGTGGTGGTAGTGACATGGCAGCCGTAATGCTGCGCGGCATGCAGTGCGAATCCGCCCCAGCCCGTGCCGATCTCGACCACCCGGTCTCCGGGTGCCAGGCGCAGCTGCTGGCAGATGCGATCGAGCTTGCGCCGCGAGGCGTCCTCGAGCGTGTCCTGCTCGCTGGCGAACAGTGCCGATGAATACATCAGGTCCGTTGACAGGAACAGGGCGAAGAAGTCGTTGCCGAGATCGTAGTGAGCCGCGATGTTGCGCCGGCTGCCTTCGCGGCTGTTGCGGCGCAGCCGGTTCCAGCCGCGCAGCAGCCAGCCGCCGATGCGTGCCGGGCCACGTTCCATGCCGTCCAGCAGATTGCGGTTGCGCACCAGCAGGCGTACCAGCGCAACCAGGTCGTCGCATTGCCAGTCGCCATGGATGTAGCTCTCGCCGGCGCCTACGCTGCCTTGTGCGGCGACTTTGCGGTAGAACGCCGGGTCATCGATGGTCACAGTGACATGCAGTTCCCCCGCAGCGTCGCCCAGCAGTGTTTCGCCGAGGGCATCCCGTACCCGCAGCTGGCCTTCGCGCAGCGGTGCAAGCTGGGACAGCAGGCGTTGGCGCAGGTATGCGTCGAGCGCGCCGGCCCGGGGCATGGCTGCCGATGGAGTCATCTCGTTCATCGCGGTTTTCCGGCAAGTGAGGGGTGGTCATGGACCGGGTTGCGCTTGAGCCACAACCGCAGCGCATGCCAGTGAATCGCCGCAACGACCTGCACGGTCATCAAGGGATACAGGGTGAGCACCTTCGCCAGGCCGCGCCCGTCCAGCGGTCGTCGCTGCATGTGCTGCGTGGCGTCGAACTGGCGCACGCCCTCCTGCAGAACCTGCATGTGGACCCTGAGGTCCTCGCCGGGCGTGCTGAACCGCCAGTCGTAGGTGCAGTCCATCGCCATGAAGGGCGACACATGGAAGCGCTTCTGGAACTGCCAGCGCAGTGAGCCCGGCTCGCTGGCCGCTTCTGCCACTGACAGGACGTAGGCGTGGCGCTCTTTCCAGGGCGTATTGGTGATGTCGGCCACGATGCAGTCCAGTGAGCTGCCGTCAGGCTGGTAGCAGTAATAGAAGCTGACCGGGTTGAAGACGTGCCCGCCGAAGCGCAGATGGGTCAGCAGGCGGATGGGGCCCGCCGGGCGATGCCCCCGCACGCCTGCGACATGGCGGCGGACCGCCTCGGCAAGCGGCATCGAGGGGTCGCCGAAGTAGTCGCTGCGCCGGAACTCCGCCAGATTGCGGCGGTTCAAGGACCACAGCCATCGTCCGGCAAAGATCGTGTCCAGCTCGTCGAGATCAAGCAGCAGCTGCGCGACCGGGTAGCGGAAGGCGTGCGCGTGCGGCTGGTGCCTGCGGTGTATCACGTGGCCGAAGTAGAGGGCGCTGGCGCTCATGCGGCGGCCTCGTCCTGTGTCATGGGACGTGGCTGTGGCGAACAGGTCCGCATTGCGTCGACGACACGACGGGCACTGCGGATGCCATCTTCGTGGAAACCCCACCCCCAGTAGGCTCCGGCAAACCAGGTGTGGCGGCGGCCCTGTACGTCGGCCCAGCGCTGCTGGGCTCGGACTGCAGCATGATCGTGCACCGGGTGTGCATAGCTCATACGACGCAGTATGCGGCGTGGGTCGATCGCCTCGGTGCGGTTGAGCGTCACGACCAGCGGGATGTCGCCGGGCAGTCCCTGCAGCAGGTTCATGCAGTAGCTCACGGTGCAGGGGGCCGCGGGATCGCGCGGCACATGCGCGTTCCATGCAGCCCATGCCTTGCGGTTGCGGGGCAGCAGGGACGCATCGGTGTGCAGTACGACGTCGTTGGGCTGGTAGCGGATGGCACCGAGTACGTCACGCTCGATCGGATCGGCATCGGCCAGCAGTGCCAGCGCCTGGTTGCTGTGGCAGGCGAGGATCACTTCATCGAATCCTTCCACGCCCGCAGCGCTGTGCACGCGCGCCCCCCAGGGCATCCGCTCGACGGCGAGGACGGGACACTCCAGTCGCTCGTGCACCCGCCAGCGGCGGCGCAGGGCGTCCACGTAGCGCGCCGAGCCACCTTCCACCACGCGCCACGGCGCGCGGCCGGTCATCTGCAGCATCTGGTGGTTGGCCATGAACTGGGCCAGGTAGCGTGCGGGGAAGTCCAGGACGGTCGCCGTCGGCGACGACCACAACGCCGACGCCATCGGCAGCAGATGCTCGTCGACGAAGGCCTTGCCATAGCGCTGGCTGCGCAGGTAGTCGCCCAGCGTTGGGCCTTCCCGCTCGGCCAGCAGCAGCGGCGCATCGCGATAGAAGCGCCGCAGGTCGGAGAGCATTCCCCAGAAGCGCGGCGAAACGAGGTTGCGTCGCTGGCAGAACAGGCCGTCCAGCGAGGTGGCGTTGTACTCCACGCCCGAACGCTCGCTGTGCATGGAGAAACTCATGGTGGTGGGCTGCGAGGTGACGCCCAGCTCGTCGAACAGCGCGCTCAGCAGCGGATAGTGCAGCGGATTGAACACGATGAACCCGGTGTCCACAGCCATCCGCGTCCCGCCCAGTTCGATGTCGTGGGTGTGGGTGTGTCCGCCGAGATAGTCGTTGGCCTCGAACAACGTGACGTCATGTTCGCCGTCCAGCCACCATGCACTGGCCAGACCAGAGATTCCCGAGCCGATGACTGCGATGCGCATGTCAGTATCTCGCCTTGTCCAGGACCCACGCAGGGATGGGTTTGAGCCCGCTGACCAGCCGCAGGGCGGCCATTGCGCGCAGCCCGTACCAGGTCATGTCTACCTCCCACCAGCGGAAGCCCTGCCTGACCGAGCCGGGAAAGAAGTGATGATTGTTGTGCCAACCCTCGCCGAAGGTCAGCAGTGCCAGCCACAGATTGTTGCGGCTGTCGTCACGGGTATCGAAGCGGCGCCGGCCGAAGCGATGCGCCAGCGAGTTGATGGTGACCGTGGCATGGAACAGGGCGACGGTGGAAACGAAGAAGCCCCAGACCAGAAGCTGCGGCCCGGACGTGTGCAGGCCGGGCGCTGCCCGTTCGAGCAGTTCGCCCAGTACATAAAGGCCTGCCGCCAGCAGTACCGGCACCGCGATGTCGAAGCGGTCCAGCCAGCGCAGTTCCGGGAACCGGGCCAGATCAGGCACCCGGGCAAGGTCGGTGGTGAATGCCTCGCGGGTCAGGAACCAGCCCATGTGACTGCGCCAGAATCCGCGCTGGCGTGGGGAATGGGGGTCCTGCGGCTGGTCGGCGTGGCGGTGGTGATGCCGGTGGTGCGCGGCCCACCACAGCGGGCCGCGCTGCACGCTGGAGGCGCCGATCACCGCGAATACGAACTGCACCCAGCGCGGCGCCTGGAAGGTTCGATGCGAGAAGTAGCGGTGATAGAACGCGGTGATCGCAAACATCCTGATCGCGTAGAGCGCAGCTGCCACGGCCACGGCGATCCAGGACACCCCCACCCAGATCACACCGAGGCAGGCCAGGTGCATCAGTGCGAATGGCACCGCGCGCAGCCAGTCGATCCGATCCGCACGCCCACTGTCGGTGTCCATTGCAGTGCCGGCGTCGAACCAGCGCCGGATGGTGCTCAGAAGGCGTTCGCGTCGGCTGCGGAGGGGCGCTGCGGAAGCCATGGGGCGGATCTCGAGAGAGGCGTGTGTTTCTCTACGCAGCAGGGCGGGAAATGGATGCGCCTCGTCGCAGATTCTTCGTCTTCCTGTTTGTCTTCACTTCGCCGTAACGGCGCACCCGGCGACCAGAGGCCGCGCCCACGCCTGCTGCCACTGGCTGTCCGGCTGGGGCGCAGGCGGGCTGTCGAAGCGCACCAACACGGCGGGGTAAGTGCCACGTGCATCGCGCAGGTTGCTGGTGCCGCGGAACTCCAGCAGGCGACGATCGGCCTCGGCGTAGACCAGTGACAGGCGTGGGGCCACGCCGCCATACCAGGTGTCCAGCTGGACTTCGAATGACTGTGCAGCCAGCCCGCGCCAGCGGTTCGCACCACGCCAGCTGACCTTGACCGGATAGAAGCGCTGGCGCCCGGGGACGAGAAAGGGCAGGGTCACCTCGGCTCCCTGCAGCAGCGGTGTCCAGTGCTGGCGCACGGCCGCATCGAAGCCGGCATCGACGACTGCACCGGCAGGCGCTGGCAGGCGTGCCTGCCGCGATGTGGACGAGGCACTCTCCTTCCACGAGATGCGGACTGTATCGCTGGACATCTCCACGTCAGCCTGCTGACCGGAGCGCTGGTCGAGCAGCCGGTAGCCGCGCGCCAGCGGTCGATCCGTGGCCGCCATGTGTTTTCTTGCAAAGGGCTGGCCGTCCGGGCACAGGTACTGGACCCAGCGCTCGGCGCCTTCCGTGGCGCCCCGCTGCCAATGCATCTCGCGGTAGGCCACCCGGCCATCCGGCAAGGTGGCGATGCCCTCGTTGTGCAGCAGGGTGGCCGCGAGGGCGGGGCAGGGCAGGCACAGCAGCAGGAAGGTGAGGCGCATCGAAGGCGCTCCGGCGGGATGTGTTCTGGCATACGCGGCAGGGCCGTTGCTGGATGCAGGTCGGTGCTGCATCCAAACGGGCCCGTGGCCCGTACTCAGGACAGACCTTCACCAGCCCGCCGCGACCGCAGATGTACCCTGACGCCGCCAGCCCTCCCGTTCCCTTCGACACCGCCCGCCTCGTGTCCAGTTCCCAGCAGCCCAGCACTGACGCACTGAACTGGACCGGTGACATGGACGCGGTGGCGCGGTTGCGCGACCGCGACTGCTTCATGCGCATCTATGACCACTTCATGCCCAGGTTGTGCGTCTATCTGCGCGGACTCGGCGTGCCGGATGCCGTGGCTGAAGAGCTTGCGCAGGAATGCCTGTTGAAGGTGTGGCTGCGCGCTGGAGACTACGATCCGGCGCAGGCGGCACTGAGTACATGGCTCTACCGGATCGCCCGCAACCTGCATATCGACCGGGTCCGGCGCGAGCGCAGCTGGATGCAGGTCCAGGCGGCCGTCGAAGAGTCCGCTGCCGCGGACCTGGTCGAGCGCAGCAGCGCCGAGCAGTTTGCCGACCATGCACGGCTGCGCCAGCGCATCAACGAACTGCCGGCCGTGCAGGCGCGCATGGTCCGGATGTCGTACTTCGAGGCCAAGAGCCACGGTGAGATCGCCTCCATTCTGGGCATGCCGCTGGGGACCGTGAAGTCGCATCTCCGCCGCGCATTCCTGCGCCTGCAGTCGCGGATCGGAGGTGCGCAATGAGCCCGCACCACCATCTGCACGAATCGACGTTGATGAGTTATGCGGCCGGCGCACTGCCGGTGCCACTGAGTATCGTCGCCGGCACGCATCTGGAGCGCTGCCCGGTGTGCCGGCAGCGCCTGCGGGAGGCTGAGGCGATCGGTTCGGCGCTGCTGGAACACACCCAGCCTGCGCTTGCCGAAGACCGCCGGGACGCCCTGCGCGAGGCCATGCTGGCCCATCTGTCCTCGCAGGCGGTCTCAGCAGCGGCCGAGCCATCATCGCCACGGGAGGTGCCGCATGAACGGCCGGAGGCTGATCCGGACTACCTGCCGGCATCGCTGCACCCGTATTTCGGCAGGTCACTGGCAGCGCTGCGTTGGCGCTGGATCGCGCCTGGCGTGCACTGCATCCGGGCCGAACAGATGCCATCGTTGATCATGCTGAAGATCGCCCCCGGAAAGTGCCTGCCGATGCACAGCCACGGACAGAGCGAACTGACGCAGATCCTGCGCGGTTCCTACAACGATGCGTTGGGCCTGTTCGCGCCTGGCGATGTCGCGGATCTTGACGAGGACGTTGAGCACCAGCCGGTGACGGCGCCGGGCGTGCCATGCATCTGTGTATCCGCGCTGGATGCCCCGCTGGTGTTCAGTGGTTGGCTGGCGCGGCGCATCCAGCGTTTCGTGAAACTCTGAGCCTTATGGACAGCCACGCCGCCCCTGGCCGCATGAAGCTGCTTGTTGCCGGCGCAACGGGGCTGGTGGGGCAGGGCGTTGTCCTGGCCTGCCTGGAATCGCCCCGGGTGCAGCGTGTCACGGCACTGGTCCGCAGGCCGGGCAGCCGGCCGGGGCAGCAGGTCGCCGAACTGCTGCTCGCCGATTTCCGGCAGGCCGCCGGCAGTGTTGACCTGTTTTCGGGATTCGACGCCTGCCTTTACTGCGCC
The DNA here is from genome assembly GCF_030053245.1 of Stenotrophomonas sp. RS-48. Taxonomy (NCBI): domain Bacteria; kingdom Pseudomonadati; phylum Pseudomonadota; class Gammaproteobacteria; order Lysobacterales; family Lysobacteraceae; genus Stenotrophomonas; species Stenotrophomonas sp. RS-48. The sequence continues at coordinate 56,199 of NZ_JASGBV010000029.1, read as the reverse complement.
GGAGCGCCGCCGGTGGGAACCCGCGAAGCCGAGTACCGCGCGGTGACCTTCGATGCCACGCTTGCCGTGGCTTCGGCGTTCGCCCAGGCATGTTCGCAGGGGCGCTTCCTGTACGTGTCCGGGGCGCATGCCGATCCGCAGAGCCGCATCATGCCATTGCGGGTGAAGGGGCAGACCGAACAGGCACTGGCCCGCTTGCCTATCCGTACGGTGATGCTGCGGCCAGGCGGTGTCCAGCCTGTTGCAGGTACGGGCACGGCGCATTCATGGATGAGGCCACTCTATGGTGTCGGCGCCCCGGTGCTGGGGCTGATTGCACGCATGGCCCCTTCCATCGCGACCAGCAATCTGGCCCTGGGGCGGGCGATGGTTGCATTGGCCGACATGCCACAGCCGCCGGGCGTCGTTGAGTGCGCGCAGATCAACCGGCTCGGAACCAGACAAGGCCCCTGAGCCGGCGCGCGCCCCGGTCCGTCAGCTGGAGGACGCCAGCACGCCGCGGATCGATTCGGCCAGATCGGCGCGCGTGAATGGCTTGCTCAGCAGCGCCGCAGAGCGGCCCGCGCCCCCCGGGGCGTCATGATCGCGCGGATAGCCGGATGTGAACAGAATCGCCACCTCAGGCCAGCGCTCCCGGACTTCGCGACCCAGTTCCCAGCCGGACATGCCGGGCATCACGATATCGGAGAACAGCAGATCGATGCGCGCGTCCGGGCGTTCCAGCAGGCGCAGCGCGGACGGCCCGTCATGTGCCTCCAGCACGCGGTAACCCAGCTGGCGCAGGGCGTCAACGGTGTACGCGCGGACATCGTCATTGTCTTCAGCGACCAGGATGGTCTCGCCGCGCTGTTCATAGCCGGCCAGTCCCGCTGCTGGCGCGGGGGATTCACGGGGCAGTGGCAGCGGCGAGCGCGGGAACATCATGGTGATGCTGGTTCCTCCGCCCTCCACGGAGTCGATCAGGACGTGGCCGCCGGACTGCTTGACGAAACCATGCACCATGGAGAGCCCCAGGCCCGTGCCACGCCCCACCTGTTTCGTGGTGAAGAACGGCTCGAACACCCGCGCCAGCGTATCGGCCGGCATGCCGTGGCCGTTGTCGCGGACACGCAGCATCACGTACTCGCCCGGAGCCGCATCGGGGAACAGGGCGGCGTAGTCGCCGTCGAGATGGCTGTTGTCGATCTCGACCTTCAGCCGGCCGCCGCTGGGCATCGCATCGCGTGCATTCACCGCGAGGTTGAGCACGGATGCCTCCAGCTGCGCGACGTCCAGTTCCACGCACCAGATGCCGGCAGCCGTGCTGATCTCCAGTCGCACCAGCTCGCCCAGCGCCCGCTGCAGCATGTCCTGCATTCCGAGCATGCAGTCGTTGAGATTGACGGCCTGGCTGCGCAGGGGCTGGCGGCGCGCGAAGGCCAGCAGCCGCTGGGTCAGGCTTGCCGCGCGCGAGACGCCCTTCAGGGCGTTGTCCAGTGCGCGTGTGGTCGCCTCGGCCGACGCTCCAGGATGGCCGCTCAACAGCATCGCGTGCTCGACGTTGCCGGAGATGACCGTCAGGATGTTGTTGAAGTCATGGGCGATGCCGCCGGTCAGCTGCCCGACGGCCTCGATCTTCTGCGCCTGCCGGAGTGCATGCTCTGCCTGTAGTCGTGCGGTGGTCTCCACGGCTTCGGACACCACCGCGGTGACCTCGCCGGCGCCGTCCTGCAACGGACGGAAAGAAACGTCGAAACTTCGCCGGCCGGTGGGCAGCTCCAGTTCGAGCGAGTGCAGGGAGCTGCGCCCACTTACGGCATCGGCAACCGCCTTGTCGATCACCTCGCTCATTCCGGGCGTGGTGGTGAACCAGGGCGTCTGCCAGTAGGGGGTATCCACAACCTGCGCCTTCTCGGCCAGCACCGCGGCCAGCGAGGCGACGTTGGCGTCGACGACACGCCCGGACAGGTCAAGCAGCACCTGATGCTGGAAGCTGGACTCGAAGATGGACTGCAGACGTCGCTTGCTGGCCCGGAGCTCGGCGGTGCGCGCCTGAACCTGCCGCTCCAGCGACTGGTTGTCCTCGCGCAGGGCCAGTTCGGCGCGCTTGAGCTGGGAAACGTCGCTGCCCACGCAGATGTAGCCGACCACGCGGCCATCGGCTGCGCGCTCCGGTACGCAGTCCATCTGTACGAAGCGCGTCTCACCGCTGCGATGGGCAAGACGTGTCTGGAAGTTGGCGCGCTCTCCCTGGAGGACCTGCTGCAGGCTGGGCAGCGCCTCCTCGAAGGCTGAAATCCCACTGATCTCGCGCGCAGTCCGTCCCTGCAGTTCGGCCAGGCTTACCCCGTGCCAGTCGAGAAACGCACGGTTGGCGAAGCGGAAGCGGTGTTCGTGATCGAACTGCGCGATCAGCGCCGGAACCACGTCGGTGATCTGCTGCAACTGCGCCTGGCTGTCATTCAGCGCCGCCTGGGCCTGGGCCAGCTTGCCACGCTCGTGCGCCTCCTGCCGTGCACGCCTTATCGCGTCCGGAAGTCGTTGCAGCCGCTGCTTCACCACGTAGTCGCGCGCGCCACGGGTCAGGGCCTGCACCGCCAGTTCTTCGGTAAGCGTGCCGGAAACAAAAATGAACGGCGTATGGGGGGCGCGTTCGCGCGCCAGGGCCAGGGCCGCATCGCCATCGAAGCCGGGCAATACATGATCGGCGAGGATGACGTCATGCGTGCCGCTGTCGATGGCATCGAGGAAACCCCGACGCGTCCATACGCGCTCCGCCTCGAAATCCAGGCCGGCCCGCAGCAGCTGGGCGGAGATCAGCTCCGCATCGAGTGCGCTGTCCTCCAGCATGAGGATGCGCAGGCGCTCGCCGCGGTCGGTGATATCACCCATGGTGGTGTCCCGAGCCGTTCGGGCGATGCGGCGGTGGTTGATTGGTGATTCCCCAGAACATGCCAAGACCCTGGATCGCGTCGAAGAATTCCTTGAAATCCACGGGCTTGACCACGAACGCGTTGACCCCTAGTTCATAGCTGCGGATCAGATCCTGCTCCTCCCGCGACGAGGTCAGCATCACGATCGGGGTGCTGCTGAGAACGGGATCGCCACGAACCTGCTCGAGCACCTCCAGTCCATTGACCTTCGGCAGCTTGAGATCGAGCAGCACGACCACGGGGCCGCCATGGCGGGCACCGGAAAAGGCGCCCTCGCATCGCAGATAGTCCAGCGCCTCGGCGCCGTCACGCACATGGATGACATCATTGAGCAGCTGGCAACGCGACAGCGCGGCCAGGGTCAACTCAGCATCCTTGGGGCTGTCCTCGACAAGCAGGATCGGCCGCAGGTCCCTCATTGAACATCTCCAGAATGCAGGGGCAGGGTGAAATGGAGGGTGGCGCCTTTGCCCGGCTCGCCCTCGGCCCAGGTGCGGCCGCCATGGCGGCCGATGATGCGGCGCACGTTGGCCAGGCCGATGCCGGTACCTTCGAATTCCTCGACATGGTGCAGCCGCTGGAACACGCCGAACAGCTTGTCCACATAGCGCATGTCGAAGCCGCAGCCGTTGTCGCGCACAGTGAAGACATCCTCGCTTTCCGAGCGCTCGTGCGCCACTGCGATCACCGCGTGCGTGCGCTCGCGGGTGAACTTCACTGCATTGGACAGCAGGTTCTGCCAGACCAGGCGCATCATGGTGGGGTCGGCCTCAACCGGGGGCAGGTCCCCGATCTGCCAGTGGACGTCCCGTCCGTGGTATTCGAACTCCAGCATCTTCCGCACATCCTCCACCATGGCTGCCATGTCGATGCGTGCGCGACCCAGCGTCGAGCGGCCCATCTGGGAGAAGCTCAGAAGATCATCCACCAGCGTGCCGGCCGATTTGGCCGAATCGACGATGGTGTCGAGGAAACGCCGCTCGGTCTCGTTCAAGCGCTCGGCTGCCGAGCTGCCCAGCAGTTCGGAATAGCCCACGATATGCCGGAACGGGGCGCGCAGATCATGGCTGATGGAATACGAGAACGCTTCCAGCTCCTTGTTGCTGCGCATCAGCTGCTCGTTCAGTTCGGCCATCTCTTCCGCCTTGCGCAGCACGATGTCGACGATGGCGTTGCGCATCTCGAGCGCCGCATCGCAGTCGGCCTCGTTCCACGGCAGGCTGCGCTGCTGCACGGTCTCTTTCCATGCCTCGAATGAATGCCGTGGCGACAGGGCGTCGCTGCCGCCTGCGCTCTTGCGTGGATCGCCACCCCATCTGACCGTGCGTACCACCTCTGGGCGGAACCACATCAGGTAGCTGTCATGCAGCTGGGAGATGGATACGGCGATCACGCCGCTGGCAACATCGCTGAACTGCTCCGCAGGCGGCCAGGCCGCGGTCAGATGATCGGTGACGTACATTTCCTCGCCCACGTGCGCGGTCGCGAGCCACTGTGCCAGCGCAAGTACCTCCGGATTCCCGGGGCATTGGCCCAGGCGCACGCAGTCGTTCCTGTGCACGATGGCCGCGCCCTGCGCGCCGGTCAGTGAAAGCAGGCTGTCGGGGTCGCGGCGGAGCGCGGCCATGAAGTCCTCGTCGCCGGCCATGCGGCCCAGCAGCTTGACCAGCAAGGACCGGCGCCCGACCCGTTCCTCCACGGCGCGTGCGCGCTGCTTCAGTGCGATCTGCAGCGACAGGATCTGCCCCATGAACTCGCAGGCCGTGCGCACGTGATAGGGCAGCCGGCGCGGCTGTGCGCTGTGGCACGACACCAGCCCCCACAGCTGTCCCTCGTGGATCAGCGAGACCGACATCGATGCCGCCGTGCCCATGTTGCGCATGTACTGCAGGTGCACCGGCGAGACGCTGCGGAGCGTGGAAAGGCTCAGGTCGGTGGGCGGGGCCTGGCGATGATGCCCGGCCCGCACCAGGGGCACGGGCGTGTAATCGCAATCGGCGATCAGCCGCACCCGGTTATGCAGATACAGGGCGCGCGCCTGCGCCGGAATATCCGATTCCGGGAAGCGCAGATCAAGATACGAAGGCAGGATGCCGTTGCCATCTTCGGCCACGACGGTTCCATTCCAGCCGGCGTCGAACTGGTAGACGAGCGTACGGTCGAATCCGGCGATCCTGCGTATGTGCGCAGCCGCCAGCTGGCAGAGATCCTCGACCGTCGCGGCCCCCTCGATGGCGAGCATCAGTTCGCGGATCGCGGGGTACAGCTCCTCCAGCGAGGCGGGTTGACCGGCAACGGGGGCTTCCAGTTCGATCAGAAGATCGTCATCTGAACGATGCGCGAGCAACTGGTGGCGCCCCAGCCCATCCAGGTGGACCGCGCCCAGGTGCAGCGTGCCGCCGGGTGCGATGTGCCGCAGGCGATGTACGAAGGGGCCGATCACACCGCCCAGTGCGTTCTCGACATGCTGCATCAACGGATCACCGTACTGGCGCAGCGCGATGGGCTGGCTAACGGCACATTCCCGCACCAGCAGCGTCAGCGGATCCAGCACCAGCAGCACGCCGTAGGGCTGGATGGCGCCCGGTGTGTGGATGGGTTCCCGCGCACAGTCCGACAGTGCATCGTTCCAGGTGCGATCAGCGGAAGGCATCAAGGGCGGTACTCATGATTCGTGACGGGCCGGGCGGACTGGAATGGTGACGGAAAATGCTGCTGCCGCATACCGTCCGGACGATGTGAATGCCTGTTCACGCATTGCTGAACACTTCAGCTGCGCAACGCCGCACGAATGCAAACGCCTGTTGAGCCGCGCTGCAGGCCTGCTGGCGTTGCTGCTGCGTGAGGGGTTCCGCATCCAGATGCGCGCGGGTGATCCGCCATTGCTCGGCCACGCCTGCAGGCGAAGGTGCAAGGTGACGGGCGCCATGGCCGGCACCCAGCCCCAGCGCGGCGGCGTACTTGAGCAGGACGGCCGAACCCAGGGCAGAACCCTCGACGGTATACAGCCAACCCAATGCCGACGCACGGGATGCGTGCTGCAGCCTGGGACGCCAGGCATGCGCGCGTGGCAGCGGGGCGCCCATATCCAGCAGATCCTGTTCAACCAGCTGCAGTCGTGCCGTTGCCGGAAGCATCAGCCCGTCCATGTACAGCGGCGCGGCGGCGTGGTGGAAATGCCATTGGACCTGGAGAAAGCGCCCGTAGCGCAATGTGGATTCGAACAGGCGCTGCCCGATCAGGAACGCATCGAGGCTGCCGTGCACCGACCGCGTGGCGTCCCTCAGGTACACGCTCAACGGACTACCGGCAGACTGCTGGCAGCGGGCGGGTGGATCGGAGGACGGCAATGGACTGTGCATCTGCGGCACCCTAGCAGAATCGGTCCGCGGCCCGCACAAGATTTCGCGGTCACTGCATGTGCACTGCACACCCGCTGCACGCCGGTTTCCATAACGTACGCAGGACACTTCCACTGGCGCTCCGTCGTGAACCTGCACACACCCCCGAACACGTCCCACTCCATGCGCGCGATGCCGGACAGCTGCCAGTTCCAGCTGCTGGATGTGGATCTTCTGCAGGACCCCGGCACCCGCCGCATCGTTCACCTGTATTCCATGGTGGCACGCTGCCTGCGCTGCGAGACGGTGTTCAAGGCGGTGGAGGGGCAGGGCCTGGTCAGTATGTCGGCCATCCGCGTGCTGCGCTGCCCGACCGGCTGCGGGCAGCAGTCGCTGAAGGGCGCGACCCTGCGCAGCTGGCAGCCTGCGCCTGAAGCAACCGCCTGAAGCGCGCACCGCCTTACAGGGCCCCGGGGTTGGCCTGCCACACCGCGTAGTTGAGTACGGCGGCGAACCCTACCCACAGCAGATAGGGCAGTAGCAGGATCGCCGCCAGCGTCCGGACGCGCGCGAAGGCAATCACGGTGGCGATGATGAGCGCCAGCAGGGCCAGGATATCCACGAAGGCGAGCGCACCCTGTTTCCATCCAAAGAACAGCCAGCTCCATGCGGTGTTGGCTGCCAGCTGCACGACGTAGAGCGCCAATGCCACCGTGTTGGGGCGCCGTTCCTTCTCGCGCCAGACCAGCCACGCGGCCACTGCCATCAGCGCGTACAACACCGTCCAGACCGGTCCGAACAGCCCGGCGGGAGGCGCCCACGCGGGCAGCGACAGGGTGGAGTAGAAGTCCGATGCCGAGATCGAGGCCCGTGCGCCAAGCGCCGCTGCCACGAAGGTCAGCGTAAGCCAGCCGGCCAGTCCAAGGGCCTGCGTTGTTCGTTTCATCGGGCATCCTCGCGTGGGTCTCGAACCAATACGAACGAGTGGCACGTTTGGATGCAGCGCCGGCCGTCAGTCCCCAGGCGCTTGTTGCGCAGGTGCCGCCGAGGCGGGCAGCAGGGAGGGGCGCTCATCAAACCACTCGCGGGCCTTTGCCAGGTGCCAGCGGCGCTGCTCGCCGTCGAGCTCGAGGCCGGCCCCGAGCACGCCCCAGCGCAGATAGAGATCGCCGCGCTTGTGCTGACCGGGAAGATCGAGGCGGGCGCGGACGGACCACCGGTCATTCTCCGCAGTCAGCTCGTCCAGGGTGAGATGCCCCGGCCGCCAGCGCAGTGCGGTCTGCGCATCGACCTGGCCAGCGTCGAGCAGCGACAGCACCCAGCGCGGATAGTCGCCGCGCTCGGCAAACACCGCCAGCAGGGGCGAGGCATCGCTCATTGCCACGGCGCCACGTGCGTCCACCTGGAACGGCGACTGTGCATCGATGCGCCCGGACTGGATGTCGATACGTCCGCGCCACGGCGTCTTGCGTGCGACACCGGCGATCTGGATGTTGCGCAGCTCGACGGTGCTGCCGGAGACGTCGAAATGGCGGTCAGTGAAGTTGCCGCGGCGCAGGGCTGCATCCAGCTGCACGTCGCCGGCCAGTGACAGCCCGGCGACCTGCGCACGTGCCTGCCGGCCCAGCAGGCGGGCGCTGCCCTGGCCGATGCGACCATTGGTGTCCAGCCGCATCTCGCCGCTCACCTGGCCGGTGCCGCCGAGCAGCCGTACCTGGTCCGTGCCCAGATAGCGGTTGTAGGCCGCCAGGTCCGGAATGGTGGCGTCACTGAAACGCAGGTGCGCGCGCACACCGTTGCGCAGCTCGCGGATACGGCCGTCACCGCTCAGCGTCACCTGCAGATCGCGGCCATCGAACAGCCGTGTGCGCGGCGCGTCCGTCGGGTTGGCAGTGAAGCGGGGCAGGCGTACCGACAGCTCGGCGCGGGTGGGCGATCCGTCCTTGAGCTCACCATGCGCGCTGGCCGTGCCCGCCATCGTCACGCCGGCAATACCGGCAACCGCTTTGGCGGAGGGAATGTCGACCGTGCTGCCCGCCACCAGTTCACCGTTGCGGAGCTTCAGATCCGCCTGCAGGACGCCGCCGCCATCGAGCTGCAGCCAGGGTTTGCGAACGAACAGCGCGGGGATCCAGTTGAGTGAGGTGAAGGTCCACTCGCCGCGCACCGTTCCCGAGGTCCGTTCGATCAACTGGTCGATCTGGCGGAAAGGAATCTCACGGCCAGCAATCCGCAGATCGGCGTCCAGCGCTGCGCCCGTTCCTTCCTTGGGAGGCAGCCGGGCCTGCAGCCCAATGTCGTCGGCGGTGTTGAGCTGCAGGGCCAGAACGCCACGGCCGGGAGCGCCGTCACCGAGCAGCAGGGGCACGTGCCACAGCGCGTGGCTGCCGGGCTGCAGGCGTCCATGGTCCATGCGGATGTCCATCTGCAGTCGCCCCGGCACCGGGGCACTGGCGATCCGCGGCTGCGCCAGGCCGGTATCCAGGCGCAGCCCCTGGCTTCGTGCGTTGACCTTGAGCGCAGCCCGCAACAGGCCCAGTTTGGCCAGGCCGGGCGCCTGGTCGCGGAAATGGCGGGGATAGCTGAAGCGGGACGTGAGTTCTGTGTCCCCCAGCAGCTGGACGCCGTCATAGCTGACGTCGGCGGCATCGAAGCGGACCTGGGAATCGAACAGTTCCGACGGACCGCCGCGCAGTTGCTTGAGGAAACCGACCGTTCCGGCTCCCTTGCCGATGATCAGCAGCTTGCCCAGCCGGGCACTGCGGATGCTGTCGCTATGGATGGCGTTGAAGCGCAGCGTCCACCCGCGGGTGCCGCGGGGGGGCGAGGGGACGACCTGATCGACGCGACTGACGTCGGCCGAAACACCGGTCGCCTGCAGCCGCGGCACCCGGACTTCGCGCCGGAACAGGGGGAGGAGGGCAAGGCGCGCACTGGCACGTTCCGCATGCAGCACATAGACCGTGTGGTTGACGTGGCCGCGCATGTGCACGTTCCAGGCGATCACGTGGCCCGGCACCAGTGTGATCGCCGGGCCCGTGGTCATCACGAACTTCTGCGGCTTGCGGTTGGTGACGTTGTCGAACAGCGGCGTGTTGAGGAAGACGTTGCCCGCCAACAGATAGGCTGCGTAGAGGCCGAGCAGGATGTAGAGCGCTGTGCGCCACCGGCGAGGCAAATGCTTGAGGTGCGCGCGGACTGCTGCCATGAACGCTCAACATGATGACGAACTACGGCCACTATGGCCGAGTACCGTGGTTCACCATGTGAAGTGACTGGCGGCGCTGGTGCAGCATGGCCCAGTGCGGAAACCGCATGAAGGTGGCGGCGTTCCGCTCGCGCAGGCAGCCGCACTGAACCCTGTGCCGGGCCAGCGATGGCTCAGAGCAGCAGCAATGCCCCAAGCAGCGCGGGCGGCATCACCAGTACGCCGATGCGCAGGAAGTCGAGCCCGCTGACATGTTCGCCTTCGCGACGCAGGGCCACCAACCACAGCAGGGTCGCCAGCGAACCGGCCACCGACAGATTCGGGCCGAGGTCCACACCAATCAGCAGTGCCGCGCGCGTCTGCGCTGGCAGGTCGGCCATCTGCCCCAGTGAGCCTGCGGCCAGGCCCACCGGCAGATTGTTGGCGAGATTGCTGAGCAGGGCTGCGGCCGAGCCGGCCAGCCACCCGGCCTGGTGGGGTGAGGTGCGGGCAAGGGACTCCAGCGCACTGGCCGCCATCTGTATCACGCCGGTCTGTGCCACGCCTTCGACCAGAACGAACAGACCTGCCACCAGCGGCAGCACGCCCCAGGACACGTTGCGCAGCAGCGGCAGCGGACTCTGGCGCTGGCGAAGGGCGACGGCGACGACGCTCGCGCTGCCTGCGCAGAAGGTCACCAGACCCAGCGGGCCGTTCAACGCCGACGTCACCAGCAGCGCTGAGCCGGTGAACAGCACGCCGTAAGCACTCAGGCGACCGCCAGCAGACAGGGGGCGATGTTCCGGCGCCGGGGCCAGTGGCTGCGCGATCTCGCGGCGGTGCACCCAGCGCAGGACCAGGTAGGTCGCACCGATCGCCGCCAGCGACGGCAACGCGAACTGCGCCAGCCACTGCTGCAGCGGTGGCATGTGCCTGCCATACACCACCAGATTGGCCGGATTGGAGATGGGCAGCACGAAGCTTGCCGCATTGGCGATGAACGCACAGACGAACAGGTAGGGCAGAGGATTGGCGCGGGCCGCCCTGCACGCGGCATAGACCGCAGGGGTCAGCACGACCGCGGTCGCGTCGTTGGAGAGGAATACCGTCACCAGCGTGCCCACCAGGAACACCAGGTCGAACAGCCGCCGCCCGGAGCCCCCCGCGTGCCGCACCGCGTACAGCGCCAGCCAGTCGAACAGGCCTTCCCGCCGCGCGAGCTCTGCCAGAACCATCATCCCAACCAGGAACAGATAGACATCACCGCCTTCGGCGACCGCGCCGAGGACCGTGCCGACCTGCATCACACCGGTCAGCGGCAGCAGCGCCGCCGCCACGACGGCCCAGACATACTCGGGCAGGCGGAAAGGACGGAACAGCAGACCCACGGTGGCGAGCGCCACCGCCGACCAGATGATGGCGGAGGAGTAGGAAGCGAGCATGGGGAGGGGGAGCAGGAAACGCGGCATCATACCGTGTGGGTCGCGCCGCGGCCGCGTGTGCGATGCGCACAAGGGGACTGCCGCGGGAATGATTTGCTGCGCTGCACGGTGACAAGCGGGAACCAGGGTGATTAGTCTGCGCCTCAACGCGATGGTAGCGCTACCAATAGATTCGGGGTTTGGGTCCAGGGGCTGCCTTCTTTACCGCGTGTTCGTCCTGGCAGGCTTGAAAGCGAGTTTGAGTCGCGGCGCGTCCGGCGCCCGCGATGTTCGGTTTGGAATACGGGCCTCGCCCGTGCGTGCCCCTGGGAGGGGGCGGTACATCCATTCGATCGTATGTCATAGGGGACTTTCATGAGCGCTCGCAGTTTCCGTGCTACTCCAGACCCGAGGAACCGTCCATGAGCCGGACCTTGGCGAAGTTCCGCTCCAGGGCCATGTTCACGTTCGTCGGCGGCGTCCTGGTGATCAATCCCGCCTTCGCACAGGAGGCCTCCACGACCACCGCACAACCGCCTACGGCGCAGACGCAGCCCACGCAGCCTACTCAGCTGGACGCGGTGCAGGTGACCGGTATCCGCAACAGCCTCAGCCAGGCCATGGACATCAAGCGTGATTCGGCTGGCGTGGTGGACGCGATCAGTGCCGAGGATATCGGCAAGTTCCCCGATACCAACCTGGCGGAGTCGCTGCAGCGCATCACCGGCATCTCCATCGAGCGTCGTGACGGCGAAGGTGCACAGGTCACTGCACGTGGCTTCGGTCCGCAGTTCAACATGGTGACCCTCAACGGACGCCAGATGCCCGGTGCCGATGCATTCGGTGCGTCCGGGCAGGTCGCCATCGGTGGCGTCGACGGTGGCACCCGCGCCTTCAACTTCGCGCAGCTGGCCGCCGAGGCCATCAACGGCATCGAGGTCTACAAGACCAGCCAGGCGCAGGTACCCAGCGGCGGCATCGGCGCGACGATCAACATCCTGACCGCGCGGCCGCTGGATCACGAAGGGATCATCGCCAATGCCGGCGCGAAGCTCGTCTCCGACCGCAGCCAGCCGTTCGACAATGATCTGACGCCGGAGCTGTCGGGCATCTTCAGTTACAGCAACCCGGAAAAGACCTTCGGTGTGAGCCTGAGCGCGAGCCAGCAGAAGCGCAAGGGCGGCTCGGTGCAGGCCACGGAGAACTACTGGAACGTGCAGCCGTGGACGGGCTCGATGCCCGGCAACCCGACGGTGGTCAACGCGCCGGAGATCGGCCAGCTCTATGCACGCCCGAACGACCTGCGCTATGCATTTTCGGAGTTCGAGCGGGAACGCGTGAACGGCCAGGCCGTTCTGCAGTTCGCGCCCACGGACAGCCTGACCCTGACCGTGGACTACACCTACTCGACCAACGAGATCACCGAGAACCGTGGCGAGCAGGGCATGTGGCTGCAGAACAGCAACTACACCAACGTCCAGTTCGATACCAGTGGTGCAGTGGCCACCCCGGTCTACATCCGCGAAATCGCCGGCACCAAGGATTTCGGGTTGGAACAGCAGCGCAGCATGCAGGAGTACAAGCTGGGATCGCTTGGCTTCAATGCCGTGTGGAATGTCACCGACCGCTTCAAGCTGAGCTTCGACGCACACAATTCGAAGAACGAGAGTCGTCCGAATGATCCGCTCACCGGCGGCGGCTCGATCTTCATGAGCATTGCCGGCACCAACAACTGTACCCGTGGCCCCCATTGCGGTGGCTCCTGGGTGCAGGAACTGGAGTTCAACAATGGTCTGCCGGTCGGCACCCAGACCTGGTATCCCAGCACGGCAGATGCGATCGCCGGCACCAACGGCGTGGTCAACCCGGGCTTCCAGGAGGGCGAGATCGGCACCCAGGTGCTGCGTGTCAACGCACAGTCGCAGGTGAGCGAGATCAAGCAGGCCCGCGTGGACGGCGAATGGAATTTCGACCAGGGGCGGTTCCAGTTCGGCGTGGATACCAACAAGTCGACCACGCACCGCATCCAGGCAGCCGAGGCCTACTCGACCCTGGGTGACTGGGGCGTGGCCAACGTGAACCGGGATACCGATGCCGGGCTCATGGATCTGCTGCGTCCGGTCAACATCGTCGGCCTGTTCGATGACTACAGCGCCAGCAGCTGGCCCGCATGGCGCGGCAACGCCGGCCAGCTCGCGCAGTGGGCGGCGGACGAATATGGCGTGGGGCTGGGAGTCAGCCCGCAACGCGCGGCCGACAACTTCGTGGAAGAGAAGACCAAGGCGGCCTACTTCCAGGTGGAACTGGATGGTCAGCTGGGCAGCATGCGCACCAATACCCGGCTGGGCGTGCGCTACGAAACCACCGACGTGGTCTCGACCTCGGTCATCGCCGTTCCCGAGTCCATCGAGTGGCAGGCCAACAACGATTTCCGCATCGTGCTGTCCGATGAGCAGCAGCCCTTCACCGAGAAGGCAAGGTACAGCTACATCCTGCCCAATCTCGATTTCAGCATTGATTTCACCGATGAGCTGAAGGGCCGTGCCTCGTTCGGCAAGAGCATCGCCCGCGCGCCCTACGGCAATCTGTATGCGGGCCCGGGTGCACAGCAACCGTTCGGGTCGGTGCTGATCGATCCGTCGTCGCGCGCCAGCGGCAATGCGCAGAATCCCAGCCTGAAGCCGCTGGAATCGGACAACCTCGACCTGGGGCTGGAGTGGTATTTCGCCGACGCCAGCTATGTGTCGTTGACCTACTGGAACAAGTCGGTCGACAACTTCATCGGCAATACCGTTGTCCAGGAAAGCCTGTACGGGCTGACCGATCCCACGTCCGGCCCGGATGCGCGTGCGGCGCTGGACTTCCTCACCAGTGCAGCCTGCGTCTCCCAGGTCGGTGCCGCCAATGCGGCCGCCTGCTCGGCCAACGACACCTCGCTGTTCACCGCGCTGGCGTTGCTGCGCAACAACCCCGCCGGGCTGGCGGCCTACAACGGAACCGACGCGCAGGTGCTGGCCACCGAAGCGGCCTACGATCTGTATGGCCAGGCGGACGATCCGCTTTACCAGTTCAATGTCAACCGCCCGATCAACCAGAACAAGTCCAAGCTGCACGGCTGGGAGCTCGGCGGGCAGTACTTCTTCGGCGACACCGGTTTCGGCGTGCTGGCCAACTACACGATCGTCAGCGGCGACGTCGGCTACAACAATGGCGGCGATCCGGGCATCGACCAGTTCTCGCTCACCGGTCTGAGTGATACCGCCAACGCCATGCTCATGTACGAGAAGTACGGCTGGTCGGTCCGCCTGGCGTGGAACTGGCGCGACCAGTACCTGATCCTGGCCAACCAGGGCGCCAGCCGCAATCCCTACTATGTGGAGGCTTACGAGCAGTGGGATCTGAGCGTGAACTACACGCTGGACGACCACTGGTCGTTCGGACTGGAAGCGATCAACCTGACCGGCGAGGACGTACGCTGGCGCTCGCGCACGTCGCAGATGATCGTGAAGCTGGCTGACCAGAGCCCACGCTACATGCTGGGTGTCCGTTACAAGTTCTGAGTCTGGCGACGGACCCGTCCGGCGCGGTACCGTTGTCCCGGCAACGGTACCGCACGGGCCTGTCCTGACGCAGCACCTGTCGCACGTGCCGGCGGTACCCTGCCGGCCACTGGCCCCGCACCGGACTGGACACCCTGATGGCCCGCTATGAAATGCTCAACAACATCGCCCATCGGGACCTGAGGGTCGCCACCGGCTTCGGCCCCGAGTTCGGCGACGCCGTGGGCATGGTGCCGGCCTATCCCAGCGAGTTCGCCGAACTGCAGCGGGAATATCCCATCTTCCTGCGCAAACAGGCCGGATCGGGCGAATGGCAGGCCGTCGCCCTGCTCGGGTTTGAACAGCACGAGAACCTCTTCCTGCAGGACGGCCGCTGGAACGCCTCCTATCTTCCTGGAGCCGCAGCGAAGGGGCCGTTCCTGATCGGATTCCAGGAGCATTACGTCGACGGTGTGCTCACCCGTGAGGCGGTGATGCATGTCGATCTGGACCATCCCCGGGTCAGCACCGAGGCCGGCGAGCCGTTGTTCCTGCCGCAGGGTGGCAACACCCCCTACCTGGACCACATCGCCGGCGTGCTGCGTGGCATCCATGATGGCAGCGCGTTCGGCGCCGCGATGTTTGCAATGCTCGAGGAAAGCGGACTGATCCAGCCGATCACGCTCGACGTGCAGATCACGCAGCATCACCGGGTGAGCGTGAACGGATTGCACGGCATCGACCGTGAGCGCCTGGCGCTGCTGGACGACTCGACGCTGGCCGCGCTGAATCGCGCTGGCTGCCTTGAGGGCGCCTACCTGATGCTGGCGTCGCTGCACAACATGCGCCGCCTGATCGCCGAGAAGCAGCGGCGCCTGCGCGCGCAGGATGCAGCAGCGTCCACGGCCAGGAACTGAGGGCGGGCGATGGGGGCGGCGATGCGGATACTGGAGGGCATCGATCCTGCTGCGCTGCCCCTGGCCTCGCTGGTCGAGGCCGGAGAGCCGGTGGTGCTGCGAGGCATTGCGTCACACTGGGCGTTGGTCGAGGCTGGACAGCGCTCCACGCTGGACGCGCTGGCCTACCTGGGCAGCGTCGACGCGGGCGTGCCCATCCAGTACTCGTTCGGCGGGCCAGACATCGACGGGCGCCCGTTCTACACCGCCGACTTCAGCCGTCTGAACTTCGAGGTCCGTCGGGCATCGCTCAGCGAGGTGCTGGAAGGCATCGCCTCGACACTGCATGAGCCGAGGCCGCCCACCTACTACGTGGCGTCGCTGCCGGTGGAGCGGGCATTGCTGCCGGCATTCGCACAGGCCAACCAGGCAGGGTTGGCAGGGCAGGGCATCGACGCGTTGGCCAGCATCTGGATCGGCAACCGCGTCACCGCATCGTGCCATTTCGATACCCCCGACAACCTTGCGTGCTGCGCGGTGGGCCGGCGCGAGTTCACGCTGTTCCCGCCCGAACAGATCGACAATCTCTACCCAGGCCCGCTGGATCCCACGCCAGGCGGCCAGGTGGTGAGCGTGGTGGACTTCGAACGTCCCGACTTCGACCGGTATCCCCGCTTCAGGGAGGCCCTGGCGAATGCGCGCAGCGCAGTGCTGGAGCCAGGGGATGCCATCTTCATTCCCAGCATGTGGTGGCACCATGTGCGCAGCCTGGCGCCGTTCAATGTGCTGGTGAACTACTGGTGGCGTAGCTCGCCGGCCTTCCTCGGCTCGCCCCTGCCGGCGCTGCACCATGCGATGTGGGCCCTGCGCGATCTGCCCGCGCGTGAAAAGAAGGCGTGGGAAGCGCTCTTCCAGTACTACGTATTCGGCCCCGGCGCGCGCGCGGGGCAGCACCTGCCCGACGATGCGCGGGGGGATCTTGCACCGTTCGACGAGCAGCGCGCGCGCCGCATGCGCGCGATGCTGCTGGGCAGACTCAACCGCTGAGGGGCACCGTGATCGATACCGCGAGCACAGCAGAAGGGCGCATCCGCAAGGTGGTCATTGCCGGCGGTGGCACCGCCGGTTGGCTGGCCGGATGTGCGCTGTCCCATCAATTCCGCGACCAGCTGGACATCACCCTGGTCGAGTCCGAGCAGATCGGTACGGTCGGTGTCGGCGAGTCCACCGTACCGCCCATCCGCACTTTCCATCACTTTCTGCAGATCGACGAGCAGGAGTTCCTGCGCGCGGTGGCCGGCACGTTCAAGCTGTCGATCTCGTTCGAGAACTGGCGCCTGCCGGGCGAGCGCTTCTTCCATCCGTTCGGCACCATCGGACATGGCACCTGGGCCACGCCGTTCCACCATTTCTGGCTGGACAGCCTCCGCCGCGGGATGCCATCGGACCTGGGCGATTTCTGCCTGGAGAGCGTCGCCTCGCGCGACGACCGCTTCTCGCTGCAGACCCAGCCGCAGCCCAGCTACGCCTATCACTTCGACGCCGGTCTCTACGCCCGGTTCCTGCGCCGCAGAGCCGAGGCGCACGGCCTGCGACGGGTGGAGGGCAGGATCGCCGAGGTCAGACAGCATGCGCATGATGGTTCGGTGCAGTCGCTGGTGCTGGACGACGGGCAGGTCATCGAGGGCGATCTGTTCATCGACTGCACCGGCTTCCGTGGCCTTCTGATCGAGCAGACATTGAAGACCGGCTATGAGGACTGGCACGAATGGCTGCCGTGCGATCGTGCCGTCGCGGTACAGACCGAATCAATCGCGCCGCCGGTGCCGTACACCCGGGCCATCGCCCATGAAGCCGGATGGCGTTGGCATATCGCGCTGCAGCACCGCGTCGGATGCGGGCTGGTCTACTCCAGCCGGCACATGTCCGATGATGAGGCGAGGGCGAAGCTGCTGCGCGACGTGGGCGCACCGCCGCTGCGCGAACCCTGGCAGGTGCCCTTCCGCAGTGGACGCCGTCTGCAGGCCTGGAACAGGAACGTGGTTGCGCTGGGGCTGGCCAGTGGCTTCATCGAACCGTTGGAATCCACCAGCATCCATCTGACGATCAGCGCCGTGGTGCGGCTGATCCAGTTGTTTCCGTTCGATGGGATCGCGGCCTCACTGGTGCAGCTATACAACGAGGTCAGTTGCCAGGAGATGGAACACGTGCGCGATTTCATCATCCTTCATTACCACGCCACCCAGCGCGAAGAGCCGTTGTGGAAGGCGTGCCGCGAGATGGCGGTGCCCGAGTCGTTGCAGCAGCGGCTGCGCGCGTGGCGTGAGCGCGCGCACGCGTGGCAGGACCCCGGCGAGCTGTTCCGGGTCGAGTCGTGGACCAGTGTGCTGCTTGGCCAGGGCATCCAACCGGGCCGCCCGCACCCGCTTGCGCGGGCACTGAGTGACGCCGACCTGCGCACGCTGCTGAAGCGCATCCAGCAGCCGGTGCGGCAGGCGGCCACGCAGATGCCATCGCAGGCGGAATTCATCGACCGCTATTGCCGGTCGGGCCCCGAGGTATGGCACGCGAACAGGGCGGCGTCGTAACAGGTCTGCCTGCAGATGCCGCGACGGCGAGCAGGGTTTTGCATTGCAGCACGCTTTTTCCGCCGCGGCTGGTTACAGTGCGGAATCACGGCGGGCGGCACGCACGCCGTGCAAACGAGGAGGCAGTGCAACAAGGCCTCCTTTTTTGAATGTCAGAAATGGTAGCGCTAACTTTTCGGAGTTCGGAGGCGGTTTCGATGGGTCTGGTTGCCGGTGTCGACGCAGGAACGCAGAGTTTGAAGGTGCTGGTCTACGACCCGGAGGCGCGTGCCGTTGTCGCCCGCACCAGCGCGGCGCTGGAGATGAGCAGCGCCGCCGATGGCAGCCGGGAACAAGTGCCGGCCGACTGGGTGGCAGCGCTGCGCACCTGCTTCGACGGGATTGATCCATCGCTCCGGTCACGCATTGCAGGTCTGGCCGTATCGGGCCAGCAGCACGGCTTCGTGCCGCTGGATGCGGCGGGCGACGTGCTGGCGCCGGCCAAGCTCTGGTGCGATACCAGCACGTCGGCCGAATGCACCCGCATCATGGACGCCGCCGGCGGAATTGACCGGACCATCGCGCTGGCCGGCAATCCGATCCTTGCCGGCTATACGGCCTCCAAGCTGCCGTGGACGAAAGCGCATCGCCCGGCAGCCTATGCGCGGCTGGCGACCATCCTGCTGCCGCACGACTATCTCAATTTCGTGTTGACCGGGCAGCGGTTCTGCGAGCACGGAGATGCCTCCGGCACGGGCTGGCTCGATGTGCGCACGCGCACGTGGTCGCAGGCGCTGCTGCGCGCCACGGATCCGGACCGCGATCTTGCTGCCTGCCTTCCGCCCATCGCCCCACCCGACGCGCTGTTCGATATCGACCCTGCGGCGGCCAGCATGCTCGGACTGCCGGTGACGGTGAAGGTGGCGGTCGGCGGTGGCGACAACATGATGGCGGCCATCGGCACCGGCTGCGTCACGGAAGGCCGCCTGGCGATGAGCCTGGGAACGTCGGGCACGTTGTTTGCCTACTCCGATTCACCGGTGATCGATCCGGACGGGGCCTGGGCCGCCTTCTGCTCTTCCACCGGCGGCTGGCTGCCGCTGATCTGCACGATGAACTGCACCGTCGTGACCGAGCAGGTAGCGAGTACCTTCGGTTTCAGTACGCGTGACGGCGATGCCCACCTCAACGCGACGTCGCCCGGCGCTGGCGGATTGGTCATGCTGCCGTTCCTCAATGGCGAGCGCACCCCCGACCTGCCGCTGGGCAAGGGCGTGCTGGCCGGCCTGGACACCCACAACTTCACGCCGGCGCACATCTACCGCGCTGCCATGGAAGGGGCGACCTACAGCCTGAAGTTCGGCTACGACGCGTTCAGACGCGCCGGCATGCAGTTCGACCGCATCGTGCTTACCGGGGGTGGCAGCAACAGTGCCGCGTGGCGGCAGCTGGTGGCCGATGTGTTCGGACTGCCGGTCGACGTGCCGGTGCAGGCCGAAGGCGCGGCATTCGGTGCGGCGCTGCAGGCCCTGTGGGCCATCGGGCGGTCGCAGGGTGATGCCGCGCCGATCAGCGAGGTCACCGCGCAGCATGTCCGCGTGGACCCAGCACTGTCCGCGCGTCCGGATTCCGGCCGCAGTGCGGCCTATGCCTCCGCCTATTCGCGTTTTCTCCGCCATCTCGAGGCCGTCACGCCGCTGCAGCGCGGCTGAGGTCCGCCTCCCTCCAACATCCCGCACAACGACAGGAGCACGTACCATGACCACGCAGCCCTTCATCGGCGCCAAAGAGTACTTCCCGGGCGTCGGCCGCATTCCGTTCGAGGGCAGGGACTCGGACAATCCGCTCGCCTTCAAGGTCTACGACGCGAACCGGGTCATCGGCGGCAAGACCATGCAGGAGCACCTGCGCTTCGCCGTGTGCTACTGGCACACCTTCTGCAACGCCGGCCACGATCCGTTCGGACCGGGAACCCGGCAGTTTCCGTGGGAGGCCGGTTCGCCGCTGGCCACTGCAGAGGCGAAGGTCGATGCAGCCTTCGAGTTCTTCACCAAGCTGGGCGTGCCGTACTGGTGCTTCCATGACATCGACCTGGCGCCGGATGCAGACGACATTGGCCAGTACCAGAAGAATCTCACGCACATGGTGCGCCTGGCCAAGGCCCGCCAGGACGCCACCGGGGTCAAGCTGCTGTGGGGTACGGCCAATCTGTTCTCGCACCCGCGCTACATGAACGGCGCATCGACCAATCCTGATTTCGCCGTGGTTGCCCGTGCCGCGGCGCAGGTGAAGGCCGCGCTGGATGCCACCGTCGAGCTGGGGGGCGAGCACTACGTGTTCTGGGGTGGGCGCGAAGGCTACGCGTCGCTGGCCAATACGCAGATGAAGCGCGAGATCGAGCATTTCGCGCGGTTCCTGACGATGGCCCGCGACTACGGCCGCAGCATCGGCCTGAAAGGCAACTTCCTCATCGAGCCCAAGCCGATGGAGCCGATGAAGCACCAGTACGATTTCGACAGCGCGACCGTGGTGGGCTTCCTGAAGGAGCACGGGCTGGACAAGGACTTCAAGCTCAACATCGAAGCGAACCACGCCACGCTCTCGGGGCACACCTTCGAGCATGACCTGCAGGTGGCCTCCGACCATGGCCTGCTTGGCAGCATCGATGCCAACCGTGGCAATGCGCAGAACGGGTGGGACACCGATCAGTTCCCGAGCGATCTGTACGACACCGTAGGCGCGATGCTGGTCGTGCTGCGGCAGGGTGGCCTGGAGGGCGGGCTGAATTTCGACGCCAAGGTGCGCCGGGAGTCGACTGACCTGGAAGACCTGTTCATTGCCCACATCGGCGGCATGGATGCGTTCGCACGAGGTCTGGAAGTGGCACACGCACTGCTCACCGAGTCGCCGTGGGAGCAGTGGCGCAGGGAGCGCTACGCCAGCTTCGACACGGGGGCCGGCAAGGATTTCGAGCGCGGCACGCTGAGCCTTGCCGACCTGGCCACGCTGGCCGCCGATATCGGCGAGCCGCGCCAGACCAGCGGCAAGCAGGAACGCTACGAGAACCTGCTCAACCAGTATCTGCTGCGCTGAGCACGGCAGCGTCAAGGCGGCAATGGAGCGATCGAGGGGATGTCGATGAACCAGGCAGCAGATGGCGGAGAGAACACACGGCTGATCGTTCTGATCAGCGTGGTGGCAACGATTGGCGGGTTCCTGTTCGGGTTTGACAGTGGCGTCATCAACGGCACCCAGGACGGCCTGCACCAGGCGTTCCGCTCCGGGGAATGGATGCAGGGCTTCGAGATCGCCTCGATGTTGCTGGGCTGCGCCGTGGGCGCCTTCAGCGCCGGCAGGTTGGCCGACCGGCTGGGGCGGCGCAATGTGCTGATCCTGTCGGCGGTGATGTTCCTGCTGTCGGCGCTGGGGGCCGGCGCTGCGGGTTCTTCCGCGTGGTTCATCGTCGCGCGGGTGATAGGGGGATTTGCAGTTGGCGCGGCGAGCGTGATTTCACCGGCCTACATCGCCGAGGTGGCACCCGCCCGTTACCGTGGCCGACTGGCTACGGTGCAGCAGATCGCGATCATCAGCGGGCTGACCGCAGCGTTCCTGTCCAACTACCTGCTGGCCGCCGCCGCCGGGGCATCGACGGAACCTCTGTGGGCAGGGCAGGCCGCCTGGCGCTGGATGTTCTGGATGCAGGCGGTGCCCTCGCTGGTGTTCCTGCTGCTGTTGCTGACCATCCCCGAGAGCCCCCGCTACCTGGTGGTGAAGCGGCGCAAGGAGGACGCACTGCGGGTTCTCACCCGGCTGCTGGGCCGCGACAAGGCACAGCTCACGCTCGACGAGATCGAGGCCTCCCTGTCCACCGACCATCATCGTCCGCGGCTGTCCGACCTGAGGAGCAGAGCGACCGGGCGGATCCGTCCCATCGTCTGGGTGGGTGTCGGCCTGGCCTGTTTCCAGCAGCTGGTCGGCATCAACGTGGTCTTCTACTACGGCGCCGTGCTGTGGCAGGCGGTCGGGTTCTCGGAGAACGACGCGCTGCTGATCAATGTGCTGTCCGGCGCACTGAGCATCGGCGCATGCCTCGTCACCGTGCTGCTGATCGACCGTATCGGTCGCAAGCCGCTGCTGTGGATCGGCTCGGTGGGCATGTCCGTATCCCTGGCGCTGGTGGTGGTGGCCTTCGCCAGCGGCTCGCTGGCCGACGGGCACCTGCAGCTGCCGGGCCGCATGGGCACCCTGGCGCTGGTCGCCGCCAATGCCTACGTCGTGTTCTTCAATCTGTCCTGGGGACCGGTGATGTGGGTGATGCTGGGCGAGATGTTCCCCAACCAGATCCGGGGCTCGGCACTGGCCGTCGCCGGTGCAGCGCAGTGGACGTCGAACTTCGCGGTCACGGTGACGTTTCCGATGCTGCTGGCCGCGGCCGGGCTGGCGGCAACCTACAGCATCTACCTGGTGGCCGCGGTGGTCTCGGTCGTGTTCGTGCTGCGCCATGTGCACGAGACCAAGGGCAAGGAACTGGAGCAGATGGAAGGATGAGCGCCATGACATCGCAGGATTCCATGCGCCGTGCCGGCGCGCTGATCGCCGGACTGATGCTGGCGCTGGCCGGTTGCAAGGGGGGAGACCGGCCAGCGCAGGCCACCGCTACCGAGGCTGATCCATGGCCACAGGTGGCCTGGCCCCTGGCCGAGGATGCCGCACTGGAGAAACGCATCACCGACCTGATGGCCGGCATGACCGTGGAGGAAAAGGTCGGCCAGCTGGTGCAGGGAGACATCGCCAGCATCACCCCCGACGACGTGCGCAGATACCGGCTCGGCTCGATCCTGGCCGGAGGCAACTCCGATCCTGGCGGTCGCTACG
This sequence comes from Stenotrophomonas sp. RS-48, assembly GCF_030053245.1. Lineage (NCBI taxonomy): Bacteria > Pseudomonadati > Pseudomonadota > Gammaproteobacteria > Lysobacterales > Lysobacteraceae > Stenotrophomonas > Stenotrophomonas sp. RS-48. Next base: position 33,461 of record NZ_JASGBV010000029.1, on the reverse strand, counting down.
ATGCATCGCCCGCCGAGTGGCTGGCGCTGGCGGACGCGTTCTACGACGCCTCCATGGACACCTCGCAGGGTGGAAAGGCAATTCCGCTGCTGTTCGGCATCGACGCGGTGCACGGGCAGAGCAACATCATCGGCGCCACGCTGTTCCCACACAACATCGGGCTCGGCGCTGCTCGCAATCCCGAGCTGCTGCGCAGGATCGGCGAGATCACCGCGCTGGAGACACGCGTCACCGGCATGGAATGGACGTTCGCGCCCACGGTCGCGGTTCCGCAGGATGACCGCTGGGGGCGCACCTACGAGGGCTATTCGGAGTCTCCCACCGTAGTGGCCAGTTATGCGGGTGCCATGGTGGAGGGCCTGCAGGGCAGGATAGGGTCGCCTGACTTTCTTGATGGCCGCCATGTGATCGCGTCGGTGAAGCACTTCCTGGGCGATGGTGGCACGACCGGCGGGAAGGACCAGGGCGATACCCGCATCAGCGAGGCCGAGCTCGTGCGCATCCATGCGGCCGGCTATCCGCCGGCGATCGCTGCCGGAGCACAGACCGCCATGGCGTCGTTCAACAGCGTCAACGGCGAGAAGATGCACGGCCACCGGCACTACCTCACCGACGTGCTGAAAGGGCGGATGAACTTCGGCGGCTTCGTGGTCGGCGACTGGAATGGCCATGGACAGATCAAGGGCTGCACGACCACCGACTGTCCCGCCACCATCAATGCGGGCCTGGACATGGCCATGGCGTCGGACAGCTGGAAGGGCTTCTACGAAACCACCCTGGCGGCCGTGAAGGACGGCAGGATCACTGCTGAGCGGCTGGATGATGCGGTGCGCAGGATCCTGCGGGTGAAGTTCCGCCTGGGCCTGTTCGAGGCGGGCAGGCCTTCCACCCGGGCGGTGGGTGGCCAGTTCGCGCTGATCGGCGCCCCTGAGCATCGCGCGGTGGCGCGGCAGGCGGTGCGCGAGTCGCTGGTGCTGCTGAAGAACCAGAACGGCATCCTGCCGCTGTCGCCAAAGCAGCGGATCCTCGTGGCCGGCGACGGTGCCGATGATGTCGGCAAGCAGGCCGGCGGCTGGACGCTGAACTGGCAGGGCACCGGCACCACCCGCAAGGACTTCCCCAATGCGGATACGATCTTCGAGGGCATTGCGCAGCAGGCCAGGGCCGCGGGTGGCGAGGCCACGCTTGCCATCGATGGCAGATACACAGTGAAGCCGGATGTGGCGGTGGTGGTGTTCGGTGAAGATCCGTATGCCGAGTTCCAGGGCGACCTGCCCACGTTGGCCTACAAGCCCGGCGATGAAACGGATCTGGGATTGATTCGCCGGCTCAAGGAAGACGGCATTCCAGTGGTGGCGGTCTTCCTGAGCGGGCGACCTCTCTGGGTGAACCGGGAAATCAATGCCGCGGACGCCTTCGTGGCGGCGTGGCTGCCGGGATCGGAAGGCGGTGGCGTTGCCGACGTACTGCTGCGTGGTCCGGATGGCCGCATGCAGCACGACTTCAAGGGCAGACTCAGCTTCAGCTGGCCACGTACGGCCACGCAGTACGCCAACAACGTCGGCCAGAAGGACTACGCCCCGCTGTTCCCGTTCGGCTTCGGTCTGAGCTATGCCGACAAGGGCGATCTGGCGGCACTGCCGGAAGTTTCGGGCGTCACCGGCAACGAGGGGGCGACCGGTGTCTTCTTTGCCCGCGGCGATGCAGGTGCCGGCATGGCGCTGCGGCTGGAGGATGGTGCCGGGCAGGGCATGACCGTGATCAGCGTGCCGGATGCACTGGCAGATGACCGTCTGAAGATCACCGGTGTGGACCATCTGGCCCAGGAGGACGGCCGGCGTCTTGCCTGGTCGGGTCAGGGGGAAGCCGTGGTCGCACTGCAGTCGCACACGCCGCTGGACCTGCAGCGGGAAGCCAATGGTGATCTGATGCTGTTGACCACGCTGCGTGTCGACGTGGCACCACGTGGCGAGGCGTGGTTGTCGGTGGGCTGTGGTGCCGGGTGCTCGGCGCGCATCGCCATCGGGCCCACGCTGGCGGCGCTTCCGGTCGGCCAGTGGACGCGCGTGGGCATTCCCCTGAAATGCCTGGCTGCGGCCGGAGCGAAGGTGGGTGCGCTGGATCGGCCGTGGTCGGTGGGGACGGCTGATGCAATGACGATCTCCGTGTCCCGCGTGGCGCTGGGCGCGCTGAACGAAGCCGAGACCACCCTCGGATGCGGTGCGTGATGGCATCCTGCCTGAAGGCCAGCGCGCTGGACACAGGCACCGTGCGGGTGCCGGCATGATACGGGCCTGTGCGCTACCGGTGCGTAGGCGGGGCCGCCACCGAATCGCGTGCGATCAGGCGATGCGGCACGACATGATCCCGCAGTACGGGGGCGTTTCCGGCCGGGCGACGGATGGTGCGCAGCAGGATATCGATGGCAGCATTGGCCATCGAGGCGATCGGCTGATGGATCGTCGTCAGTTCCGGCCACACGGTGGTCGCGGCCGATGTGTCATCGAAGCCCACCACCGACAGGTCGCGGGGAACCTCCAGGCCGCGTCGGTGCGCCACGGAGATGGCGGCTGCCGCCATGTCATCGTTGCTGGCGAAGATGGCCGTCGGTGGCCGACGCTGGGACAGCAGCTTCTCGGCGGCGGCCAGTCCGGACCGGTAGGTGTAGTCGCCGTGCTGGACCAGGCCGGGTTCCACCGACAGTCCGGCTTCCTGCAACGCGGTGACGAAACCATCGTAGCGACGCGCACTCGCGCTCAGATCCCGGCGCCCGCGGATGAAGCCGATGCGGCTGTGGCCCTGCCGGATCAGGTGCTCGGTCATTTCCTTGCCTGCGTTGAAGTCGTCGATGCGGACGCAGGACAGGGCCTCGCTCAGGCGCCCCGATGCGATGGCCACCACCGGGATGCCGGCCTTCACCAGTTCACTCACGGCCGCCTGCGATTCGCACAGCGGCGGCGGCAGGATCACCCCGTCGACGCGGCTGGCCAGGGCACGCGCTGCCGTGCGCTCGGACTCATCGTCAAGGTTGTCCCAGTAGTCGATGACCAGTTGGATGGCAGAGCTGGACGCGACGCGCAGCAGCCCGACCAGCAGTTCGCGCAGGTAGGCACCGCTGGGATTGGTATAGATCAACGCAATGCGCGTGTGCTGCGCAGCGGCCAGCGAACTGGCCGCCAGATTGGGCGTATAGCCCAGCTCACGCACGGCACGCATCACCCGCTCGCGGGTGACGTCCCGCACCTTGCCCTGGTTGATCACCCGCGACACGGTCATCGGCGAAACGCCGGCAAGGGCCGCAACCTCGTCGATCGTCACGCCCGCGGTTCTGCGGCGAACCGATTTCTTCGGCTTGTCCAATGCACGATCCCTTTGTTCTTGGTGGCGTTGCCGCGCAGGTGCGAGGGCAGATGATGAACCGTTCCGGCGCCGGTCGTAGTCTACAAAGTCGAATGTTAACGCCGTTGTTCCGTGCTGTCGGCGGACGGCTGTGCGCCGCCCTTGCCTTGCTGGCATGCGCCGGTGGCGCACATGCGGAGGATGGCTACGCATTGTGGATGCGCTACGTGCCGGCGGCCGTGGAGGTCGCTGCCGGCTATCGGCTGCAGCTGGGCGAGGTGGTCGCCCCTGACCAGACGCCTACCCAGCGCGCCGCGCGTGATGAACTGGCGCGCGGCCTTCCCGGGGTACTGGGAACGGCACCGCCCATCCGCACGGACCTCGCCGGTGATCACGCCCTGGTGCTGGGCACGCCGCAGTCCTCGATGCTGGTCGCGCCGTTCCGCGAAGACATTGCCACCTTGGGCGAGGATGGCTACCTGATCAGGAAGGTCCGCAGCGGAGGACGCGATCTTCTGCTGGTGGCGGCACGGCAGGACATCGGTGTGCTGTACGGCGTGTTCCACCTGCTGCGGCTGCTGCAGCGTGGCGCATCGCTGGAGTCGCTGGACGTGCGGGAATCGCCCCGGGTTGCGCTGCGGGTGCTCGATCACTGGGACAACCTGGATCGCTACGTCGAACGCGGCTACGCGGGCGGCTCCCTGTGGGACTGGCAGACCCTGCCGCAGTGGCGTGACCCGCGCTATACCGACTACGCCCGCGCCAACGCGTCGCTGGGCATCAATGGCACCGTACTGAACAACGTCAATGCCAGCGCCCTGAGCCTGTCGCCGGCCTATCTCGCCAAGGCCGCCGCGCTGGCGGACCTGTTCCGCCCCTACGGCATCCGTGTGTACCTGAGCGCACGCTTCAGCGCGCCCATCGAGCTCGGCGGCCTGGCCACGGCCGATCCGCTGGATCCGGAGGTGCAGCGCTGGTGGCGGAAAAAGGTCGAAGAGATCTACGCCCTCATCCCGGATTTCGGCGGCTTCCTGGTCAAGGCGAACTCGGAGGGCCAACCGGGCCCGCAGGATTACGGCCGCTCCCATGCCGACGGTGCCAACCTGCTGGGCGATGCCCTGGCGCCGCACAACGGCGTGGTGATGTGGCGTGCCTTCGTCTACTCGCACGAGGTGCCGGAAGATCGCGCCAAGCAGGCCTACGGTGAGTTCATCGGCCTGGACGGTGCCTTCCGCCGCAACGTGATCGTGCAGGTGAAGAACGGGCCGATCGATTTCCAGCCCCGCGAGCCGTTCCATCCGCTGTTCGGCGCAATGCCACGCACGCCGTTGATGATGGAGTTCCAGATCACCAAGGAGTATCTGGGCTTTGCGACGCACCTGGTGTACCTGGGCACGCTGTACGAGGAAGTGCTGCGGGCCGACACCCGGGTACGCGGACCGGGCTCCACGGTCGCGCGCGTGGTCGACGGTTCGCTGCACGGCCACGCGCTGACCGGCATCGCCGGCGTCGCCAACATCGGCGTGGACCGGACCTGGAGCGGCTCGCACTTCGATCAGGCCAACTGGTATGCCTTCGGGCGGCTGGCCTGGAATCCGCAGCAGTCTGCCCGCGCCATCGCTGAAGACTGGGCCGCGCTGACGTTCTCGCCGGACCCGCAGGTGACCGGCCCGATCGTGCGGATGATGATGGCCTCGCGCGAAGCGGCGGTGGACTACATGACCCCGCTGGGCCTGCATCACCTCATGGCCCGTGGGCATCACTACGGCCCCGGTCCCTGGGTGGATGGAGGGCCACGCGCCGACTGGACGTCCGTGTACTACCACCGCGCGGACCGGCACGGCGTGGGCTTCGACCGCACATCGGCCGGAAGCAACGCGGTGTCCCAGTACGCCCCGGCGGTCGCCGCGGAGTACGGCGACCTGGCGCGGGTGCCGGAGTCGCTGCTGCTGTGGTTCCATCATGTGCCGTGGGATCACCGCATGCGTTCGGGGCAGGTGCTGTGGGACGAACTGGTGGGACGCTACTCGCGTGGCGTGCGCCAGGTGCTGTCCCTGCAGGCTGCCTGGGCAACCCTGCAGGGCCGGATCGATCCACAACGCTATCAGCACGTGTCCGCGTTCCTGCAGATCCAGCAGGAGGAGGCGCAATGGTGGCGCGATGCCAGCGTGGCGTACTTCCAGTCGCTCAGCGGCCGGCCGTTGCCGCCCGGCGAACCGCCACCGCCGCACCCGCTGTCGTATTACCAGGCATTGCAGTTTCCTTTCGCACCGGGGGATGGACGATGAGCATGATCGGACGGGCCGGGCGGGCGGCCTTGCTGCTGGCCCTGGCTGCAATGGCCGGGTCCGTCGCGGCACGGGAGCCGGCGGCGTTGCTGCATCCGCTGTTCCAGGATCATGCCGTCCTGCAGCGTGATCGGCCGATCGCGGTCTGGGGCCAGGCGCCTGCGGGGCAGGAGGTTTCCGTGACCTTCGCCGGGCAGGCGGTGACCACGCAGGCGGATGCCACGGGCCGATGGCACGCCACGCTGCAGCCGACTCCGGCAGGTGGCCCCCACATGCTGCAGGCAACGTCCGGCAAGGACATCCAGATCGCCCGCGACATCCTGGTCGGCGATGTCTGGCTGTGCTCCGGACAGTCGAACATGGAGCTGCCCGTGTGGCGCGCGCTCAATGCAGGCAGCGAGATCGCCTCCGCCACGCTGCCGACGATCCGCCTGTTCACCGTGCCGCAGGGCGCGGCGGTGCAGGCGCAGACGACATTCCAGAGCGCGGTTGCCTGGACGCCGGCATCGCCCGCCACGGTGCGCGACTTCTCCGCGACCTGCCTCTACTTCGCACGCGAGCTGCAGCGCACGGTCGCCGTGCCGATGGGATTGATCCAGGCCGCCTGGGGCGGCTCGCGGATCGAGGCATGGACCAGCGTCGAGGCGCTGCGCGCGCAGCGGGGCATGGCAGAGCCCCTGGATATCCTCGCGCTGTATGCCGGTGACCCCCTGGCGGCACGCGCACGCTGGGGGCGGTACTGGCAGCAGTGGTGGGCGACGCGCAATGACGCTGTTCCCGGTGAAGCGCCGTGGCGCGCGGAGGCCAGCGACAGCGGATGGCAACCGGCGCCGGCAGCGCTGGGCGCATGGGAGCATTGGAACGTCCCGGCGCTTGCCGATTACAACGGCATGGTGTGGTATCGCACGCAGGTCACGCTGAGTGCGGAACAGGCGGCGCAGGGCGCGACGCTCGAACTGGCATCCGTTGACGAGACGGACATGACCTGGGTGAACGGTGTCGCCGTGGGCAGCCAGTATGGCGCCGGTGAGCGGCGCTATCCGCTGCCGAAGGGGCTGTTGAAGGCCGGGTCCAACAGTGTCGTGATCAACGTGCTGGACACCTACGGTGAAGGTGGCCTGGCCGGCCCCGCCACCGCACATGCGGTGATCCTGGAGGACGGTCAGCGGGTGGTGCTGGATGCGTCCTGGCAGTACCGGATGGCACCTGGCGGACAAGCGCCCCCGTTCGCTCCCTGGCAGGCGGCGACGGGTCTGTCGACGTTGTACAACGGCATGATCGCGCCGCTGGGCGCTTTCGGACTGCGCGGCATGCTGTGGTACCAGGGGGAGTCGAACACCGGCGACGGCGCCGGATATGCGGCACTGCTGCGCTCGCTGCGGGACGACTGGCGACGCCAGTTCGGTACGGATACGCCGTTGCTGCTGGTGCAACTGGCTGGCTATGGCCAACCGCCCGTCGCCCCTGCGGACAGCGGATGGGCGCAGGTGCGCGACGCACAGCGCCGGGTCGCGGCCGAAGATCCCCGCAGTGGCCTCGCCGTGGCCATCGACATCGGCGATGCCTACGACATCCACCCACCGAACAAGCAGGAACTGGGTCGCCGTCTGGCCCGGGTCGCGCGCCACGTCATCTACGGCGAGCACGCAGTGGCCCCGTCAGGGCCGGATGCGGCCAGGGCCCTGCGCGTGCCGGCAGGCGTGGCCGTCGAATTCGAGGATGTCGACGGCGCCCTGGCAGCAATCGGTTCGAAGCACCCCGTCGGCTTTGAACTCTGCGATGCCGCTGCCCCGCGCTGTGAGTACAGCGACGCCGAACTGGATGGACGCCGGGTGGTGTTGCGCAGCCTGCCTTCCCTGCGCCCGACGCATGTCCGCTACTGCTGGGCCGATGGCCCGGTGTGCACGCTGCGTGACAGCAGCGGGGCGCCGGCCGGTCCGTTCGAACTTCCCATTGCCGACGCCGAGGCCCGACGATGAAGATGTTGTCCCTGCAGCACCCTTCTGCCCGGCGCGCCCGGGTGTCACTGGCGCGCCGGATGCTGGCAGCGATGTTCGCGCTGTCGGCGGCGACCGCCCATGCCGCCTCGCCAGACGCCACGCCGCCGGTGTACTTCGACTGGTTCGAGTACCGCGGTCATGACACCGCGTTTGAGGCGCCGCTGCCGGCGGGCCACTACCGCAACCCGATCCTGGCCGGCTTCCACGCCGATCCGAGCATCGTGGGCGCGAACGGGAAGTTCTATCTGGTCAACTCCAGCTTCACCTACTACCCGGGCATTCCGGTGTTCGAGAGCGTCGACCTGGTCCACTGGAAGCAGATCGGCAACGTGATCGACCGTCCGACACAGCTGGATTTCGACGGTCTGAGCGTCTCCCGCGGCATCTTCGCGCCCACCATCGAGTTCCACGAGGGAACCTTCTACGTCGTCACCACCGCGACCGACAGTGGTGGCAATTTCATCGCCACCGCGCGGGATCCGGCGGGACCGTGGTCCGATCCGCACTGGTTGCCCAGCATCGATGGCATCGATCCGTCACTGTTCTTCGACGACGATGGCAAGGTCTATCTGATCAACAACGATGTGCCGCCTGGTCCGGCGCGCTACGACGGCCACCGCGCCATCTGGATGCAGCAGATCGATCTGTCGGCCTTCAAGCCGGTCGGCCCGCGCAGGGTGCTGGTCGATGGTGGCGTGGAGCCTTCGAAGAACCCCATCTGGATCGAAGGGCCGCACATCTACAAGCGTGAGGGGTGGTACTACCTGTCCGACGCCGAAGGCGGCACAGGGCCGCAGCATTCGCAGGTGGTGCTGCGCAGCCGTGATGTGTGGGGGCCGTACATCCCCTATCCGGGCAATCCCATCCTGACCCAGCGCGAGCTGCCGGACGACCGGCCGCTGCCGATCACCAATGCAGGGCACGCCGATCTGATCGAGGGCCCGGACGGCTCGTGGTGGGCAGTGTTCCTTGCCAGCCGCAACTACCAGAAGCGGCACTACAACACCGGGCGCGAAACCTATCTGCTGCCGGTCCGTTGGCAGGATGGCTGGCCGCAGATCCTGCCGACCGACCAGGCCATTCCCTATGTGGTCAAGGCACCGTCCTGGATGCAGGGGCAGGCGTCCCAGGCGCCGCTGACCGGCAACTTCGTCGACCGCGACACCTTTGATGGGCCGACGCTTGCCGCCCACTGGCTGCGCGTTCGGGTGCCCAAGCAGGCCTGGGCCGACCTGGGTGACCGGCCGGGCATGCTGGCCGTGCACCCGCTTGCGGAGAATCTGGACACGCTGCGCAATCCGGCGTTCCTCGGTCGCCGCCAGCAGCATCTGCGCTTCGAGGCGAGTACCGAGATGTCCCGTCCGGCCATCGGTGTCGCGGCGGGCCTGGCTGCATTCCAGAGCGAGGCCTACTGGTACTTCCTTGGGGTCCGCAGCGTGCGCGGTGATCGTCTGTCGGTCTTCCTCGAGGGCCGTGACGGCAGCGGCGCTACGCGAACGCTGGCCAGCCGCGAGGTCCCCGCATCCGCGGTCCTGCGCCTGAAGATCGCCGGGGATGAGGCCGACTACGCGTTCTCGTTCGATACCGGTGACGGGCAGGGCTGGCAAACGCTGGCACGCGGTGTGGATGGCACGGTTCTGAGTACTGATCGCGCAGGCGGCTTCGTAGGCGCACTGCTGGGACCATTCGCGCGCGATGAGCGCGCCGGGAGGAGCAAATGATGATATCGACTTCGTCCAACGGCGCTGTACACCGCGGCACGCGGCATGGCCGGCGGGCGCTTTATGCTGCGCTGCTGTGCGTGGCGACCGCCGCGTCGGCCGCTGCGCCGCGGCCGTGGCTGGATGCTTCGGCCAGCTTCGAGCAGCGGGCCGCATCGCTGGTCGCCCAGATGACGCTGGAGGAGAAAGCCGCGCAGATGCAGAATGCCGCGCCGGCGATCGAGCGCCTCGGTGTGCCGGCCTACGACTGGTGGAACGAGGGGCTGCATGGCGTGGCGCGGGCAGGTCAGGCCACTGTCTTTCCACAGGCCATCGGACTGGCGGCAACGTTCGACGTGCCGCTGATGGGCGAGGTGGCGACGACCATCAGCGACGAGGCCCGTGCGAAGCATCACCAGTTTCTCCGCGAGGGATCGCACGGGCGTTACCAGGGGCTCACGTTCTGGTCCCCGAACGTCAACATCTTCCGTGACCCGCGCTGGGGCCGTGGCCAGGAAACCTACGGCGAGGATCCCTACCTGACTGCCCGCATGGGCGTCGCCTTCGTACGTGGCCTGCAGGGCGATGACCCGGTGTACCGCAAGCTCGATGCCACGGCCAAGCATCTGGCCGTGCACAGCGGGCCGGAGGCCGACCGTCACCACTTCGACGCGCGGCCCAGCCGGCGCGACCTGTACGACACCTACCTGCCGGCGTTCGAGGCGCTGGTGAAGGAGGGCGATGTCGATGCGGTGATGGGCGCATACAACCGGGTGTACGGCGAGTCAGCCAGTGCCAGCCGGTTCCTGCTGCGCGACGTGCTGCGGCGTGACTGGGGCTTCAAGGGCTACGTCGTCTCGGACTGCTGGGCGATCGTCGATATCTGGAAACATCACCGGATCGTTGCCACCCGCGAAGCCGCCGCAGCGCTGGCGGTCAGGAATGGCACCGAGCTGGAGTGCGGACAGGAGTACGCCACGCTGCCCGCAGCCGTGCGCCAGGGCCTGATCACCGAAGCGGAGATCGACGACGCGGTGACACGCCTGTTCGCCGCACGGATGCGCCTGGGCATGTTCGATCCACCGGAGCGGGTGCGTTGGGCGCGGATTCCCGCCTCGGTCAACCAGGCGCCCGCGCACGACACCCTGGCGCTGAAGGCCGCCCAGGAATCGCTGGTCCTGCTGAAGAACGAGGGGGTACTGCCCTTGTCGCGTGACCTCAAGCGCATTGCCGTGGTCGGTCCCACGGCTGACGACACCATGGCGCTGCTCGGCAACTACTTCGGCACACCGGCCGCGCCGGTCACGATACTGCAGGGCATCCGCGATGCGGCGAAGGGTATCGACGTGCGCTACGCCCGTGGCGTGGACCTGGTCGAGGGGCGTGATGATCCTAGCGCGACGCCCCTGATCGAGCCGACCTTCCTGCGGCCGTCGGCGGCGTCGACCGAGCGTGGCCTGCGTGGCGAGTACTTCCGCACGGCCGACCTGTCGGGCACGCCGGCACTGGTCCGCACCGACGCGCAGATCGGCTTCCGCTGGGACCGCGGCTCGCCAACCGACAATCTGCTTGCCCGTGGCGAGGCGGCGCCGGGGCAGGGCATTCCGAGCGATGGTTTCAGCATCCGCTGGACCGGACAGCTGCTCCCGCCGGTATCCGGGCGCTATCGGCTGGAGGTGGCCGGCGACGACGGCTTCCGCCTGTATCTGGACGGCAAGCGCGTGCTGGACCACTGGGTGAACACGGATCGTCTGCACGCCGAAGGTATCGACGTCGATCTGCAGGCGGGCCGCGCCTATGAGCTGAAACTGGAGTACTACGACGACGAGCGCGATGCGGGCGTGCGGCTGGGCTGGCGCATGCCGGGCGCCAAGGCACCCTTCGACGAAGCCCTTGATGCGGCCCGCGACGCCGATGTCGTGGTGTTTGTCGGCGGCCTGACCGGCGACGTCGAGGGCGAGGAGATGACCGTCAACTATCCGGGCTTCGCGGGCGGGGACCGGACCGATCTGCGGCTGCCGGCACCCCAGCGCACCCTGCTGGAGGCACTGCATGCCACCGGCAAGCCGGTGGTGATGGTTCTGACCGGCGGATCGGCAATGGCCGTTGACTGGGCCCAGGACCATCTGCCGGCGATCCTGATGAGCTGGTACCCGGGGCAGCGCGGCGGCACTGCCGTGGGCCAGGCGCTGTTCGGCGACGTCAACCCCGCAGGTCGTCTGCCGGTGACCTTCTACAAGGCCGGTGAAGCGCTGCCAGCGTTCGACGACTACAGCATGGAGGGCCGTACCTACCGGTACTTCCGCGGCACCCCCCTGTATCCGTTTGGCCACGGGCTCTCGTACACCCGCTTCGATTACGCAGCACTGCGCATTGATGCGGACAGGATCAATGCCGATGGCCGGCTGGGTGTGCACGTGGACGTGACCAACACCGGCACACGCAGCGGTGACGAGGTCGTGCAGCTCTATGTGCGACGCCAGCAGGCCGGCAGCGACGAGGCCGTGCAGGAACTGCGTGGCTTCCAGCGTGTCCATCTCGCCGCCGGCGAACGGCGCACCGTGACGTTCTCGCTTGAGGCACCGCGGGACCTGCGCCGTTATGACCAAGCGGGCGGTGCCTATGCGGTGCCACCCGGGGCCTACGAGGTGCGGGTCGGCGCCTCGAGTGCCGATATCCGCGCGCGGGCCGGGTTCTCGGTGGAGGCCGTGCATGGCAAGCACTGAACACACCCTCACGGTGCGCGAGAAGCTGGGCTACAGCCTGGGCGATCTCGCGGCGAACCTGATCTTCCAGACCCTGATCACCTATCTGGCGTTCTTCTACACCGATGTCTACCGGCTGCCGCCGGCAACGGCGGCTACGATCATCTTCGTGGTCGGCATGCTCGGCGCGTTCGTTTTCACCCCGCTGATCGGCATCGCCGCAGACCGCACCTCGACGCGGTGGGGGCGGTTCCGTCCGTGGATCCTGTGGACGGCGATCCCGTTCGGCGTGCTGTCGCTGCTGGCGTTCAGCACGCCAGAACTGGGCGCGCGGGGCAAGGTCATCTATGCGCTGGGCACCTACGCTCTGCTGGTCTTCGTCTATGCAGCGAACAATCTGCCGTACTCCGCACTGAGTGGTGTGCTGACCGGCAGCATGGCACAGCGCAACAGCCTGTCGGCCTACCGTTTCGTGGCCGTGATGATCGCGCAGTTCATCATCCAGGTCCTGCTGATGCCGCTGGTGCTGATCCTGGGTGACGGTGACCGCGTGCGGGGCTTCGAACAGGTGATGACCGTGTTCGCCATCGTCGGGACGGTGTTCTTCCTGATCACCTTCGCCACCACGCGCGAGCGCATCGTTCCCACCCGCGAGCAGACCGGAGGCGTGCTGCAGGATCTGTCTGACCTGCTGCACAACCGGCCGTGGCAGGTGATGCTGGCCCTGACCGTCCTGGTGTTCATCAACCTGGCGCTGAAGGGTGGCACGTACATCTACTACTTCCAGTACTACATGAGCGACGCTGCGCTGGTCGACTTTCTGGAAAACTCAGGATTCAACGGCCTGATCAGGGCCCTGAATGCAGGTCTGGGTAGTGCCGGATTCGCCGGCTTCAGCTGGCCCAGGGACGCGGCAACCTCGGCCTTCAGCCTGTTCAATGCCTGCGGAATCATCTGCATGATCCTGGGCATCGGCGTATCGCGACGGCTGGCAGACCGCTTCGGCAAGCGTGACGTCTTCGGCGGCGCACTGTTCATCTCAACCCTGTTCCTGCTGGCCTTCTACCTGTTTCCGCCGACGGCGGTCGGCGTGGCCTTTGCTGCCTTCATGCTGCATGGATTCTGCTACGGGATCACCATCCCGCTGCTGTGGGCGATGATCGCCGACGTTGCCGACTACTCGGAATGGAAGAACCATCGCCGGGCCACCGCGATCATCTTCTCGGCGATGCTGTGCGGCCTGAAGATCGGCCTCAGCGTGGGAGGCGCCCTGGTCGCCGGCATTCTTGCCCACTACGGCTACCAGGCGGGCGTGGCGACACAGCCCGAGGGCGTGGTCGAGGGCATCCGCCTGACCGTGAGCGTCTACTGCTCCCTTCCTTTCCTGCTCGCCGTGGCGCTGCTGTTCGCGTACGAAATCGACAAGCGCGCGGAAGCCCGCATCGAACAGGACCTCCAACTGCGTCGCCGCACGGCCGACGCGTCCGCGTAACCCAACGATGACGACCATGATCGACCTCTCTCCAGGCGACGACGGCCGGGCCGACGACGCCCGCCTCGCGCAGCTCACCCGGCACGCCATCTCGCAGCCGCTGGTGACCCATATCTACACCGCCGATCCGTCGGCCCATGTCTTCGAGGGACGGCTCTACATCTATCCCTCGCACGACATCGACGGCGGCCAGCCGTTCGACGACGAGGGTGGGCACTTCGGCATGCAGGACTACCACGTACTGCGGATGGACACGCCCGACGGCGACGCCATCGATTGCGGCCAGGCGCTGCACCTTGACGACGTGCCGTGGGCGCACAAGCAGATGTGGGCGCCCGACGCCGCCTGCCGCGACGGGCGCTACTACTTCTATTTCCCGGCCAAGGATGCGCAGGGCCTGTTCCGCATCGGCGTGGCGGTCGGCGAACGGCCAGAGGGACCATTCATTCCCCGGCCCGAACCGATGCAGGGCGCGTACTCGATCGACCCGGCCGTATTCGAGGACGAGGACGGCAGCCACTATCTGTACTTCGGTGGGATCTGGGGCGGGCAGCTGCAGCACTATCGTGACAATCGGTACGACGCCGCGCACGAAGAGCCGACAGGCAGTGCGCCGGCGCTGGGGCCGAGGGTGGGCTGGCTCGATGCCGGCATGACCGAACTGGCCGAACCCACGCGCGAGGTGCAGATCCTGGACGAGCACGGCCAGCCGCTGCGCGCGGACGATCATGCGCGCCGCTTCTTTGAAGGGCCGTGGGTGCACAAGTATCAGGGCCGGTACTACCTGTCCTATTCCACGGGCAACACGCACCTGCTGTGCTACGCGATCGGCGACAGCCCCTATGGCCCGTTCACCTATGCCGGCGTACTGCTGACGCCCGTGGTGGGCTGGACCACGCACCACTCCATCTGCAGCTTCAAGGGACAGTGGTATCTGTTCTACCACGATGCGCTGATGTCCGGCGGCGTGACACATCTGCGCTCGGCCAAGTGCACGCCGCTGCACATGGAGGCCGATGGCCGCATCCGGACCATCGATCCCTATGGTGCATGAGCGCAGGCTGCCGGTGGACGACGCGCTCGCCCCGCTGCCGGCCGGTGAGCTGCACTGGCTTCAGGCAGGCGATCTCGAAGTGGCGCTGGCGGCCGGGGCAGGGGGGCGCCTGGCACAGATGCGTTACCGGGGCGTGGACTGGCTGGTGGACGCAGAGGAGGGCGGAGCGGCGACGATCGCCTGGGGCTGCTATCCGATGGTGCCGTGGGCTGGGCGCATTCGTCGTGGACACTTCAGCTTCGACGGTGCACCCCATGAATTGCCGGTCAACTTCGGCGGGCACGCCATTCACGGGGTCGGCTTCTCCAGGCCCTGGCAGATCGACAGCCTCGACGCGACGAGTGCCACGCTGACGCTTGATCTGCCGCGTGACAGGTACTGGCCCTTCGGTGGCGTTGCCCGACAGGTCATACGCCTGCAGGCACACTGCCTGCAGCTGCACCTCTCGGTGCAGGCTGCGCAGCAGGCCATGCC
This sequence comes from Stenotrophomonas sp. RS-48, assembly GCF_030053245.1. Taxonomy (NCBI): domain Bacteria; kingdom Pseudomonadati; phylum Pseudomonadota; class Gammaproteobacteria; order Lysobacterales; family Lysobacteraceae; genus Stenotrophomonas; species Stenotrophomonas sp. RS-48. The sequence goes on along the minus strand of NZ_JASGBV010000029.1, from coordinate 18,409 downwards.
GGCAGTACTGGGCTGGCACCCGTGGTTCCGCAAGCCGGACCGGCTGCTGTTCAACCCTGGCGCGATGTACCCGCGTGACGAGGAGGGTATTGCCGTTCTGCCGTGCGTGCCGCCCACGCGAGGTCCATGGGATGACTGTTTCATCACCGACCGTGATCGTGACATCGCGCTGGTGCGCGGGGGGCAGCGCCTGCGGCTGCGATCGGACGGCGACCACTGGGTTGTCTACGACGGTGCCCCCCACGCCACCTGCGTCGAACCGCAGAGCGGGCCACCTGATGGCTTCACGCTTGCGCCGCGCCGGCTGCAGCCCGGTCAGCAGCTGGCGCAGACGTTCGAGCTGGTCTGGGAGCAGGACGCCCCCTGAACTGCGGCGCGGTTCAGCGCAGGGCGGGAACTGCGAAGGAACGGGCCATCACAGGCTCCAATCGATGCGCAGGCCTGCAATCAGCGCATCCGGCAGTTCACGCTGGCGCGCAGGTTCGTTGAACTGGTCGGGATGGACGATGTAGTGCAGGTTCGGCGCAATCCGCAGCTGTGGGGTGAGCTGGATGCCGTAGCTCAGCTCCATCATCACCTGGCTCCCATGCGGGGTGCCGCTGCCACCGGCTGCGGCACGCGCCAGGCGCAGGTTCTCCAGGGCAATGCCGCTGTACTTCTGCTGGGTCACGACGAAGGCGATGCTGTCCTGTGGACGGCGGGCGAAGGTGCCTTTCTGCACCAGGCCGGCCTGCAGAAAGTGATCCTCGATCAACTGGCCGGAGGTGCCCTTGAGCATGGCGCCGAAGACCGTCAGGCCGCGACCGCTGCCATCACCGGTCAGCTGCTGCTCGAAACGGGCAAATGCACCGGAGCGACCGTGGCGGTTCGCGTAGTCCTGGCCACTGAGCACGGCGGGCATTCCGTTGATGTCGCGCAACGGATCACGGTAGGTCGAGTTGTCCTGCCAGCCACCCAGTTCATACCGGGCCCGCAACCGCGCCGAAGCCGGGCTGCGCCAGCCGATCGTGTACGGCACGATCCAGCCGGTGGCCTGGTGCGTGCTCCATTTCAGGCCATGCTGGCCGTCTTCGGCCTGACTCGGATCGACCTGGTAGGCGCCGACGCGCAGATAGACATCCGGCGTCAACCAGGTGGTGGCATCGGCCATCCAGCTCGACACCGGCCACCAGGTGAAGTTGCTGGTGCGGAACACGTAGGTCGGGTTGCCGCAGGCCGAATTGCCCTGGAAGTACTGGCACAGTTCGGAGCCGAGGAAGTGGATGTTGGCGACGCTGCGTCCGGCTTCGAGCACCAAGCGGTCGTCGAGCAGTTTCTGTTCGAGGGTCAGATTGGCCAGACGCGTCCCCTGGCCGCCGTAGATTTCCTGCACCGAGGTGCTGTTGCCGGTGCTGCTGGCAGCCAGATTGGTGCCATGGCGGTTGATGCCGTAGGCCTTGATCGTTGCCCCCTGCCACCCGAACGCGGCTTCCAGGTTCACATCAGCGCCGAACATCAACTGGCCGGCGTAGGCGGTGCCGCTGTTCTTGCCGCCGTCGAGCGTGGCCGCGGCTTCGCCGGTGTAGGAAAGCTTGGGTGAAACGACCTCGCCCCGGTCGGCGGCCGCGGCCAGCGAGGGCAGCGTCAGCAGGAGTGCGGCCAGCAGCAGGCGGCGGGAGGAGCGGGGCATGGGCGGAAGTCCTGTAGATGGGCAACGACGCGGCCCCGGAAAGCCGGGACAGCCGAGTGATCGAGGCAGGGAGAACGGTCAGGCCGCGGCGGTGACCGGCTTCTTGAGGAGACGCAGCGCGAGCGCCGTCACGGTGACGCCGGCCAGTAGCGCCAGCAGGTAGACGCCCAGATGGGTGACCGCGTTCGGGATCGGCAGCACGAACACGCCGCCATGGGGGACCTTCAGTTCGACGCCCGCGGCCATCGAGATCGCGCCGGCCACGGCCGAGCCAAGGATCAGCGCCGGAATGGTGCGCAGCGGATCGCGCGCGGCGTAGGGGATCGCACCTTCAGTGACGAAACTGAGACCGAGCACGCCGGCGGCGCTGGCAGTGCCGCGTTCCTCGGCCGTGAAGCGGTTGCTGAACAACCACGTCGCCAATGCGATGCCCAATGGCGGCGTCATGCCGCCGATCATCGTCGCTGCCATCGGCGTGTAGACCTGGCTGGAGATCAATGCAGTGGAGAACGCGTAGGAAGCCTTGTTGACCGGGCCGCCCATGTCCACCGCCATCATTCCGCCCAGCAGCAGACCGAGCAGGATCGCGCTGCTGCCCTGCATGCCCCGCAGCCATTCGGTCAGCCAGGCCAGCAGCCCTGCGACCGGCGTGCCGATCACGTACATCATCAACAGGCCCACCAGCAGGGTGCCCAGCACCGGCAGGATCAATACCGGCTTGAGGCCCTCCAGGCTGCGCGGCAGGCGCAGCGCTCGGTTGATCCAGTGCACGCCATAGCCGGCAATGAAGCCGGCCAGGATGCCGCCGATGAAGCCCGCGTCCATGTTGACCGCGACCAGCCCGCCGATCATGCCGGGCGCGATGCCGGGGCGGTCGGCGATGGAATAGGCGATGTAGCCGGCAAGTGCCGGCACCATCAAAGTGAAGCCGGCCTTGGCGCCGATCTGGAACAGGGACCAGGCCAGCGTGCCCTTGTGTGCATCGTCGAAGGCATAGATGCCGCCGAGGGCGAATGCCAACGCGATCAGCAGGCCACCTGCGGTCACGAACGGCAGCATGAACGATACGCCGGTCATCAGGTGCTTGTAGGGGCCGGTGCCCTTGCTCTTCTCGGGTGCGCGGCCCGGGGCAGACGCGCCGGCGTGGACATTGGCCTCGGCCAGCGCCTTGCGGAGCAGGTTCTGGCCATCGTTGATCGCGGGCTTGGTGCCACTCTTGAACAGGCGCTTGCCGGCGAAGCGTGACAGATCCACTTCACGGTCTGCGGCGATCAGCACCAGGTCGGCGGCAGCGATTTCCTCGTCGCTCAACGCATCCTGCGCACCGACCGAGCCCTGCGTTTCGACCCGGATTGCGTGACCAAGCGCCTTGCCGGCCTGCTGCAGGCCTTCGGCCGCCATGAACGTGTGGGCGATGCCGGTCGGGCAGGAGGTGACAGCGACGATGCGCTTGCGAGGGTCCGCCGCATCGGCCTTGGGCACAGCAGTTTCCAGTGATGCCAATGCAGCGAGTGGATCGTCCAGCACTTCGCCGAGGCCGGCGCGCACCACCGTCGCAGTGTCGAAGCGGGTCAGATCGGCCTCGCCGTCGCCCACCAGCAGGAGCGTCGTCGCGGTGGCGTGTGCGGCATCAAGTGCGCCGGTCACGCCCTGTTCGCTGCGGATCTCGATCACCAGTTCGAGGCCACGCTGGCGGGCGGCGCGGCGCAGCGCTTCGGCAGCGAGAACGGCCTCGATGCTGCGCGCGCCAGCGGCGATGATGACGGGGAAAGGGTGCATGGGAACTCCTGGAATTCTTCGGGTTCTGTTCTGCGTGAGGCGCTGGAGCGGGCCGTGGGGCCTGCAGCGCCGCCTGCAGGGTTTCAATCCAATCGTTCGATCAGTACATCGTCCGTCCACCCGCGGACCTGCGCCGGATCCAGCCGTCGCGCGTCGCCGCTGTGCAGGCGACTCATCGAAAAGGCCGTTGCCAGGCGCGCGCAGCTGGCCAGGTCGAAGGCCGGCTCAAGCAGTGCGGCGGCGATACCGGCCACCATGGCGTCGCCCGCACCGACCGTGCTGCCCTGCGACAGACGCGGGGGACGCGCGATCAGGGCGCCGTTGCGATCCATGAACAGCGCGCCGTCGACGCCCATCGAAATCACCACCAGCGCAACCCCGCGTTCAAGCAGGCGCAGGCCGGCAGCGCGCAGGGCGCTCCGATCCGGCAGCGGTGTTCCGGCCCACGACTCCAGTTCGTGGCGGTTGGGCTTGACCGCATAGGGCACTGACGCGTGTGCGCTGCTCAGGGCGGCGGCGAGCGCATCGCCGCTGGTGTCGAGCAGTACCCGCGCGCCCGCGCCGCCCGCCTGCGCCTGCAGTCGCGTCCATGAATCGGCCGGCAGGCCGGAGGGCAGGCTGCCGGACAACACCACCGGCAGCTGTGGCTGGAGCACGGCGGCGAGTCGTCGGCACACCGCATCCAGATCGGCGCCGTTCAAGGGCAGGCCGGGCAGGTTGATATCAGTGGTCTCGCCGTGGGTCTCATCCACAAGCTTGATGTTGGTGCGGGTCCGGCCCGGCACGCGCAGGCAGCCGTCGGTGATGCCGCGCGCCGAGAACAGCGCACTGAACACGCCCGGGTTGTCCTCGCCGATCACACCCAGTGCGGCTGTTGGCACGCCCCAGTCGGCCAGGCAGGCGGCAACATTGATGCCCTTGCCCCCCGCGTCGTCGCGGCTGCTGAAGGCACGATGCACATGCCCCGGCTGCAGGCCCGCCAGGCGCACGGTCTGGTCGATCGCCGGGTTCAGGGTGACGGTGACGGCGCGGGGGTTCATGCGCGCGCTCCCTCAAGGGCACGCACCTGTTCGGTGGTTTCGCAGTCCAGTGCCTTGCCGGCCAGCGCCTGCAGATCGGCCAACCGGGTACCGCGCAGGCGGGCCTTCACCGCCGGAATATCGTTCGGGGTCATCGACAGCTCGTCCACGCCGAGACCGGCCAGCAGCATGGCGCCGAACGGGTCGCCCGCCAGGCCACCGCAGACGCCGACCCAGCGCCCATGCGTGCGTGCACCGTCGACCGTGGCGCGGATCGCGCGCAGCACGGCGGGATGCAGGCTGTCGGCCTCGACGGCAAGTTCCGGATTCTGGCGATCGATCGCCAGCACGTACTGGGTCAGGTCATTGGTGCCGATCGAGAAGAAATCGGCATGGCGCGCCAGCACATCGCTCTGGGCTGCGGCTGCGGGCACTTCGATCATGATGCCGATCGGCACTTCGGGCGCCTCCAGCCCGATGCGCAACGGTTCGCAGATGGCACGCAGCGCGATCAGTTCCGGTACGGACGTGATCATCGGGAACATGATCGACAGGCGCGCACCGTCCCTCGCCGCGCGATACAGCGCCCGCAGCTGCGGCTCCAGAAGATCGGGACGGCGCAGCAGCAGGCGCGCGCCGCGCACGCCGAGGAACGGGTTGTCCTCATGCGGCAGCTCCAGGTGCGCAACCTGCTTGTCGCCGCCGATGTCGAGCGCGCGCACGATCAGCGGGCGGCCATCCAGGGCGCTGGCCATCGCCCGATACGTGGCGTACTGCTCATCCTCGCTGGGCGTGCTGCCGCGTTCGAGGAACAGGAACTCGGTCCGCATCAGGCCAACGCCTTCGGCGCCCTGTTCCAGTGCCAACGGCACCTGTTCGGGCAGGTTGACGTTGGCACCGATGTCGATGCGGTGGCCGTCGGTCGTCTGCGCCGGCTGCGCGCGTTGCGCGGCCTCGCGTTCGCGGATGTGCTGCTGCTCGGCGATCCAGGCGCGGGCCGAAGCGAGATCGGCATCGGACGGAGACAGATAGAGCCGCCCGCTGCTGCCGTCGATGATAGCCTCCACACCCGCTTCAATCGTCAGCAGATCCGCGCCACCGGCAACCAGCGCCGGCAACCCGAGCGTGCGCGAGAGGATCGCGGTATGTGAGGTTGGCCCGCCCTGTGCGGTGGCCAGACCGAGCACGCGACGGGTGTCGAGGTTGGCGGTGTCTGACGGTGACAGGTCGGCCGCGAGCAGGATGCAGGGGTAGGCGGGCAGGTCGGCGAGACCACCGCCGGCCGCAGACGGATCAAGCTGTGCCAGCACACGCCGACCCACATCACGCAGGTCGGCTGCGCGCCCGGCGAGCACCGGATTGCCCAGCGCCGCCAGCCCGGAGGCAATCTGTTCGATGGCCTGGTGCCATGACCACGCGACGCCATGACCTTCCACCATCAGCTGACAGGTACGGGTGATCAGGTCTGTGTCGTCGAGCAGCGCGGCCTGGGCCCCGAAGATCGCCGCGTCGGATGCGCCGAGCCGGCGCTGGGTGTCGTCCTGCAGCGCCGCCAGCTGCTGGCGGGTGCGGCCGAGCGCGTCCTGCAGGCGTGCACCGCCTTCCCCGAGCGGGGCGGGGTGGTCGGCGACGTTGGTCTGCCTGCTGGCGAGCACATGGATCCGGCCGATCGCCAACCCGGGGCTGGCACCAATGCCGACGATCGCTGCCTGTGCCTCCGGTGGATTCCAGCCCGCGACCGGCGCCGCCTTGCGCTGTGCTGCGCGTTCGGCATCGGCCTTTTCCTGAGCCACCAACCCCTCCATGACCCTGCGCAGTGCGGCCAGCAGTGCGGGCGCATCCGCGCCTTCGGCAGACACACTCACCGGGTCGCCATGACGCAGACCCAGCTGCAGCAGCGCGACCAGGCTCTTGGCATCGGCCGCCTGGTCGCCTGCGCGCACCTGGGCACGGGCGCTGAAACTGCGGGCCGTCTCGGCCCAGCGCGTGGCAGGCCGTGCATGCAGGCCATTGGGGTAGGCGATGGTCCAGCCGAAATGCTCGGCCAGATCCTGCGCTGGGGCGTCGTTGGCCAAGGTGGTGACGTCGCCGGCCAGCGCCGTCACGATCTCGCTCGCTTCGGCGGTCGTGAACAGACGCTGCAGCGTGGCGTCATCCTGGATGAGCCGGGTGAGCCGGCGCAGCAGGGTGATGTGGGTATCGGACTGGGCGGCGATGCCGACCACCAGCCGCGTCACCTGGCCCGGATTCCATTCGACACCGTCCGGCAACTGCAGCACGGCAATGCCATCGCGGCGCACCAGATGGCGGTCCTCGCCGAGCCCATGCGGGATCGCCACACCGTGGCCGAGGAAGGTGTTCGCCAGCTGCTCGCGGCGGCCCATGCTGGTTTCGTAGCCCGGCGCAACGCAGCCGGCGGCCAGCAGCATCTGTGCGGCCTGGGCGATGGCATCTGCCTTGTCACGGGCCCGTGCGCCGAGGCGGATCAGTTCGTGGCTGACGGGAGCAGGGGCGGGGAGGGAAGACAAGGCGGGCTCCGGGAAGGGTGTGCTGGCGTATTGGGAACGTTCCCAGTCCGCATTTCAATGTGCACTGCACAAAAATCCAATAGTACTTTGGCGTTAGCATTGTCCTGAACGGCCGTCGCGCTGCGGCCAGCACAGTTGACCGGGAACGTTTCCAATCCAATGAGCATCAGCATCAACGACGTGGCGCGCGTGGCGGGCGTCTCCAAATCCACGGTGTCGCGCGTGCTGGGTGGCGGCCCGGTCAGTGGAGAGGTGCGCAGCCGGGTCGAGGCCGCCATCCGCCAGACCGGCTATCGCCCGAACCTGCAGGCCAGGCGCCTGCGCTCCCGGCATACCGGCATCATCGGGCTGGTCGTGGCGGATATCCGCAACCCCTTCTTTACCGCGCTGATCCGCGCGGTGGAGGAGGTCGCCTATCGCGAGGGCCTGCGCGTCACCCTGTGCAACACCGACGAGGACCCCGAGCGCGAGGCACTGTACCTGCAGTTGATGCACGAGGAGCGCATCAGCGGGCTGATCTTCGCGCCGACCCGGACCACGGTGGGGCGGCTGGAACGGCTCGCGCTGGACTATCCGACGGTACTGGTCGACCGCGCCGCGCCGGGCGGGGCGATCGACAGCGTGGTGCTGGACAATCCGGCGGCCATGGCCGGCCTGGTCGAGCATCTGGTTGAACGCGGCTATCGGCGCATCGGCGGCCTGTTCGGCAGTACCAGTACCACTGCGGCCGAACGTCGTGATGGCTATCTTGCGGCCATGCGCAGGCATGGGCTGGAACCGGACTACCGGGAAGTCGAACCCACGGCCGAGGCCGCCATCAGCACCGCCGGACAGTGGCTGGCTGGGCCTTCGAGGCCCGAGGCGCTGGTTACCAGCAACAGCCTGCTGCTGATGGGAGCACTGAAAGCGGCACGCAGCGCAGGACTGGCGATTCCAGGCGCGCTGGCGCTGGCGGGGTTCGACAACGAGCGCTGGACCGAACTGGTTGAACCGGGCATCACTGTCGTCGAGCAACCGGTGGAGGAGATGGGGCGAGCCGCGATGTCGCTGCTGCTGGAGCGCCTGCGTGCACCTGACATGCCGGTGCGCCGGCTGGTGATGACTGGTCGCTGCGTGGTACGGGGATCAACCGCCTCGCGATAGTTTCCGGACGCCCGGGGCCTGCGGAACTGCCTTGCAGTCCGCCCCCAATTATCGTGACGCGTCACGCACAATGTGTAATGGGATGCCTTGCTGACGGACATGGAGGGCGAAATGGACATTCGATCAGGCCTGGTTGTGGCGCTTTTGCTGCTGGCAACGGCGTCGCACGCGCAGGCTATTCGCTCCGCGACGGGTCCGCAGCCGCTGCCCAGGCATACGCCGTCGCCGGCAAAGCCGAACAATCTCGGCGCTGAACCACTCAGATGCCAGCAGCACATCGATCCGCGCGTGCGCCGCTACTGCACGGACATCGAGCGGGCGTTGATCCAAGGTGAGGCGCGTCGCCAAGGCATACCAACACCGTCGAGCGAGATTGTGCGCATGCTGGCTTACGGCAGCGCGGAGGCAAAGCAGTTGGGCGCTGCCTGCATGGGCGGGACCGCAATGCGGCGATTGAGCAACGGCTGGGAGCAGCTGCGCAACGCCAAGGGCGAGTGGCTGCGCTGTCGTGAGTAGCAGATGCTGAACCTGCACGGACACATGCCAAGTCCTCAGGGAGCAGTTGACGACCCTCAGGCGCGACCAGTCGGCCGCCCTTGAACGAGAAGCCGGCCCAAGCACCGGTGAGATTCCGATCACGCATCAATCTGGCTCGATGTAAGAGTAGAAGCCGGGACGCGGTAAGAGGTGTGCTGGGACACCCTTGCTGGAGCGGAATGAACATAATATACATTATGCGAAATGTCGTATCCGTCGAATCTGGGCCTTTGTTGGCTCCGCATGGCAATGGCTGGGCCTCTGGCTCGGCCCCTGCCTCCGCCCTGAGACCGCCCAGCCTTGCATGAGATCCCGGCATGATCGTGTTCGACCCGCACCACCGTATTGACCTGACCGGCCTTCGGCCGGGCATGCCGTAGCCGAGCATGGCTCGGCTCTACTGTGGCGCTGGTTGCGGGGGCTCGGGCTCGTGGGTGGAGCCCTCGAGCAGGGCGACGTAAGTATCCAGGCGGGTGCGGAGGCTGATCAGCATCCAGCCCAGGAGGTACAGCAGCACCATGGCGAAGATCAACAATGCGCCGACCAAGCTGACGTCGAACGCGCTCGCCCAGTCACCCCATTTCCATTCGCGGAATTGCAGATAGAGCGCGATCAGCAGTGGAAACGGCCCGAGCCGCTGCAGGCCGCCATACATCATGCCCATGCGCTCGATCATGTTGGTGCGCAGCGTGCTGACATAGCGAAGGCGTCGCTCACGCTCGATGCGGGGGAAGCTGCGAAGCTCGGTAACCACCGTTTGCCAGTGCGCGAAGTCGCCGTCCATCTCCTTGGCGTGCGAGAGCCGTGGCTGGCTGAACTGTTGAATTCCTCTGCAGGCGGCCAGAGCAACTCCAACGATGAAGCCGCCGATCTCGATGGCCAGGCACGCAACAACCACTTGCAGCACTACACTCACAGGTAGCCACCGATCAGGCAGCTGGCCACAGAGAATGCCAACGATTGCGGCGGCCAAGCCAATGCGAAACGCCCACGTTTCCACCCTGCCCGCCTTCGGATAGATGCTGTGCTCAGCCAGCCCCTGGACCCGCTGGTAGAGCCAGTGGAAGGTCAGTTCCTGCGAATCGGTCTTTGCCGGCAAATCGAGTTCGCCCGCTGCCTGCATATCCATTGCGTCCCCTGCCACCGGCTACGATGCCGACCGTAGCATCGTAGCCGACGCGTAGCACCTTTCAGAAATAGAACCCGATGTTGGGGTTCAGCCGCGAATGCCAGCGCGACGGGCCGCCATTGTTGATGCCGATGCCATCACCTCCGGCAAACCACATGTTGCGGCCGGCAATGCAGGCGACGTGGGTGAGCATCCCGCCCCTTCTGCAGGCTGCAGCCGGTGACGTTCTGCCAGGAGTCGCGCACCCCGCTGCTGTGCCCCACCGGGAAGGTCATGCCGAGGGTGTTGTAGCAGGTCAGGTCGTTCAGCCAGGCGCGCGGGCCAAAGCAATCGGCCGCGATTTCAAACGGGGCCGAACCCGCGTGCGACTCACTCAGTATCGATCCAGCCCGCATCGCGCGCACGCGCAAGATCTTCTGGCGTGTCGATGTCCAGGGCCAGTTCCGGTGCCTGTAGGACATGCACCATATCGGCAGGAAGTTGCCGCAGGCGCGCTCCGAAGCCGCGGTCACCGGCTGCACCCACAGGGGTGAACCAGGCGCGCGGCACTACCGCGGGAACGCCAAGCGCACTCCCGTGACGGGTGCCAGCGCACCCTGACGTCGTGGCGCGGGCACCCGAAAGCAGCGCCTGCAGATGGGCGTGCTCGATTGCGGGCTGGTCGCATGCCACGACCATCACCGCGCTCACCGTCGGCAGCAAGTGTGCGCCGGCGACCTGCAGACTGCTCGCCAGGCCGCGTTCCCAGTGGTGGTTGGTTACCGGGGTGGCATCCAGCCCGGCAATACTGGATGTCACTGCCTGTGCATTCGCGCCTACTACGACCAGCACCTGCACTGGCGCGAGCTCCAGCGCCAATCGGACCACGCGATGTACCAGGGTCTCGCCCTGCCGGGTTAGAAGCTGCTTGGGCTGGCCAAGTCGGGTGCTCCCGCCGGCAGCAAGCACGACGACCGCATGCGGGTCGGTCACCTGCCGTGCGCGCTTCGCCATTGCTGCAGCTGCGCGGCGATACTGAGCGAAATCGCCTCTGGCCCTCGGCCGCCGATTTTCAGGCCGACCGGTGATCGAAGTCGCGGGGACAGGCGGTGGCGCTGATCCGGTGTCAGCAGTTTGAATAGGTCCTCGCGCCTTCGCTGCGGACCCAGCAGTCCAATGAACGCGACTTTGGTATCAGCCAGGGCCACCAGCGCCTCCCGGTCAAGTTCGAAATCGTGATGCATCACCAGTACCGCGTCGCACGGGTCGCCCTGGAGGGCCTCGGCCGGGCTGGTCTGCAACTGTGCATCCGCGCCCTGCCCCGCTGAGGCCCAGCGCGCTCGCCGTTCGGCCACGCTGATCTGCCACCCCAGGCCACGCAGCAACGGAACCAGGAAGGGCGTTTCGGGACCGCCCCCCAGGATCAGGGCTCGCGGAAGCCGGGGCAGCGTCAAACGCCACGCACCCTCACCAAAAGGCTGCGGACCGTCCATCGGGTGCAGCTGCCACGTCCGCTCGCGATGGCCCGCGCGGAAAAGGATCTGCCCCGATGCGCGAAGCTCGCGCTGTAGTGGCACACCCTCGCGCAGCCATGCCTCGATGACAACGTCGATGCCGGCCATGACACGCAATGGCAGAAGCGCAATCCGCAGCCGACCACGGCACCCAAGCGCAGACCCACTCAGCAGGTCCTCGTCACTGCGCGTGTCGATCTCGATCCAATCGACCTGCCCTGCCGCGCTCACCTGCTCTGCGCGTCGCGCGAGCCCGGGCTCCAGGCATCCGCCGCTCAGCCAGCCGACCTGGCTGCCGTTGCAGAACAGCACCATGTCGCCGGCACCAGCGTAGGTGGAGCCATCGGTTTCCAGCACCAGCGCGAGCACGGCGTGCTGCCCCGCGCGCACGCGCGTCAAGGCCGTCTCGAGCACGCTCCGCGGGTTTCCTTCGGTGAGGAAGCCCGGCGCTGGGGACAGGTCCCCGGCAAGATCGCCGGGCTCCCCTCCGCCTACCGCTGAAGCCTCCAGCGCGGGTGAGGCTACGGGTCGGTCCATGCGCAACCTCAGCCTACGTCGGGCAAGCCGGGCAACAGCTTGTCCAGGGTGATGGGATAGCTGCGTACGCGCACACCGGTTGCGTTGTAGACCGCATTGGCGATCGCGGCGCCGACCCCACAGATGCCCAGTTCACCCACGCCCTTGGCCTTCATCGGCGAGATCACCGGGTCCAGCGTATCGAGGAAGACCACTTCCTGGTACGGAATATCGGCGTGCACGGGAACCTCGTAGCCGGCCAGGTCGTGGTTGATGAACAAGCCAAGCCGCTTGTCGACCACCAGTTCCTCCATGAGGGTCGCACCCGCGCCCATCACCATCCCGCCGATGACCTGGCTGCGTGCGGACAGCGGATTGAGGATCCGGCCGCCATCGCATACGGCAAGCATGCGGCGAATGCGCGTCTCTCCAGTGTAGGCATGCACGGCGACCTCGCAGAAATGCCCTGCATAGGTGCCGACGTCGTAGCCTTGTTTGAAGTCGCCAAAGGCAATGCCATCCTCCGCTGACAGTGTCCCCGCCTCCGCCAGCTTGATGGTCCGCCCATCCGCCTGGATGCGGCCATCGGCGAAGTTTGCGGTGTCGCCGTCGAAGCCCATTTTCTCGCCCACCTTGCGGCGCAGGCTGACGCACGCCGCGTACACGCCTGCGGTGGAGCTTGCCGCGCCCCACTGGCCGCCGGAACCGGCGGAGGCGGGATGACGAGAGTCGCCGAGGGTCACCTGGACCCGGTCCAGCGGCACGCCCATGGTCTCGGCTGCCGTCTGCGCGATGATCGTGTAGGAGCCCGTGCCGATGTCGGTCATGTCGGTTTCCACGATCACGCCGCCTTGGCCGTCGAGCCGCACCCGCGCCGCCGACTTCATCGTCGGTGCGCCGCGATACCCCGCGGACACGCCCATGCCGACCAGCCAGTGCCCTTCCCTTACCTGCGCCGGCCTGGCATTGCGCTTGTTCCAGTTGAAGCGCTTGGCGCCTTCGCGCAGGCAGCGCACCAGGTTGCGGTCGGAGAACTTCTTGGACGGGTCGCCGGGTACGACCTCCGGCTCGTTGAGGATGCGGAACGCAATCGGGTCGAGGCCCAGCTTCTCGGCCATCTCGTCCATCGCCACTTCCAGCGCCATGTGGCCTGGTGCTTCGCCCGGCGCGCGCATTGCATTGCCTTCGGGCATGTCGAGCGTGGCGATGTAGTTGGCCACCAAGCGGTTGGCGCCCGCATAGAGCTTGGGCGTCTGCAGGGTGCCGTTCTCGCCGTCCTCGCCGTTGATGTTGCCCGACCAGTTCTCATGGGCGATGGCGGAGATCCTGCCGTCTTTCGCGCAACCGATCCGGACGCGTTGAATGGTTGCGTGCCGGTGGGTGGTGTTGTTGGCCATCAAAGGCCGTTGCAGCGCGATCTTCACCGGTCGCCCGACCTGCTTGGCCGCCAACGCGGCCAGCACCGCGTCGGCACGGATGAACAGCTTGCCGCCGAAGCCGCCGCCGATATAGGGCGAGTCCACGCGCACCTTGGCAGGATCGATGCCGAGGATCGCCGCCATGCCCTGCCTGGCCCAGTCGATCATCTGGTTCGCCGTCCACAGCGTGAGCGTGTCGCCCTCCCAGGCGGCGATGGTGGCGTGCGGCTCCATCATCGAATGACTTTCGTCGGAGGTGTGGTAGGTCTCATCGAGTTTGACCGCGGCGCTCGCGTAGGCGGTGTCGAAATCGCCCAGCGCCTGCCGGTCGGGCTTGCCATCGCGCCCCTTTGCCAGCGGCGCGGACGGCGCCAGTGCGGGAAAATCGAAGCGGCCCTTGCCGCGCTCATAGCGGGTGCGGATCAATGCCGCTGCGGCGCGGGCCTGCTCGAAGGTCTCTGCCACCACGCAGGCGATGGCCTGGTGATAGTGGGCCACGTCGGGGCCGCCGAACAGCGGTGCATTGTTCCAGTTCGATTTGCCGACCGGCTTGGTCTCCGGTGCGGTGATGACCGCCAGCACGCCCGGGGCGGCGCGTGCGCGGGAGGCATCCATCGAAATGATGCGCCCCTTGCCGATGCCCGCGCCGACGATATAGCCGTAGGCCTGGTTCGGTGCCACGTCATGGCGCTCATACGCATAGGGGGCGGTGCCGGTGGTCTTGCGTGGGCCGTCGATGCGCGGCGTCGACTTGCCGACGACCTTAGCCTTGTCGAACAGGTTGTCACCGGCGGGGGTGTTGAATTCAAGGGGCATCAGTGCTCTCCTTCCACCAGCACGGCTGCGAGGGTGCGCTCGGCGAGAGCGATCTTGAACGCGTTCTCCCGCGTCGGACGGGCGCCGGCGAACACCTGCCGGGCCGCGGCCTTTACGCCGTCGCGCAGCAGGGGTTCGGCTGCCTCGATGCGCCACGGCTTCGGCGCAACTCCACCGAAGGCGAACCGCGCCGAGCCGTCTTGCTGCACGACCGCGGCGACCGACACCAGTGCGAACGCATAGGACGCGCGGTCACGTACCTTGTGGTAAACGTGCCGACCGCCCAGGGGTTCCGGCAGCGTGACGTGCGTGATCAGCTCACCGCGCTGCAGCACGTTGTCCTGCTGCGGCCTGTCGCCGGGGGAACGATGGAAATCGGCGATCGGGATGCTGCGCGTACTACCGTCACCCCTGACGGTCTGGATCGAGGCGTCCAGCACCCGCAGGGCCACCGCCATGTCGCCTGGATAGGTCGCGATGCAGCTGTCCGAGGTGCCGATCACGCCCATCTGCCGGGAGAACCCTTCGAGCGCGCCGCAGCCTGATCCGGGCAGGCGCTTGTTGCAGGGCAGATGGGGGTCGTAGAAATACGGGCAGCGCGTGCGCTGCAGCAGATTTCCGCCGGTGGTGGCTTTGTTGCGCAGCTGCCCGGAGGCGCCTGCCACGATCGCGCGGGTCAACACCGCGTAGTCGCGGCGCACGCGCTCATGCGAGGCCAGTGCAGTATTGGTGACCAGCGTGCCGATGCGCAGGCCGCCCTCGTCGGTGGGTTCGATCCTGTCCAGGCCGATGTCCTGCACGTCGACCAGGTGCGTTGGCGTCTCGACCTCCAGCTTCATCAGGTCGAGCAGGTTGGTCCCTCCGGCCAGGAACTTCGCGCCCTCGGTACCGGCCACGGCTTTGGCGGCCTCGGCTGGGGATTTCGCGCGTTCGTAACTGAAGGCCCTCATGAGCGCCTCCCTGCAGAGGTCACGCCAACGACCTCTTGCATTGCCTCGGCAATGTTGGAATAGGCGCCGCATCGGCAGAGGTTGCCACTCATGCGTTCGCGCATTTCCATGCTGGTGGCCTGGGGCAGTGCGCTGACGTCCGCCTGCACATGGCTGGGGACACCCCGCTTGATCTCGTCCAGTACCGCTACCGCCGAACAGATCTGCCCCGGCGTGCAATACCCGCACTGGTAACCGTCATGCTTGATGAAGGCGGCCTGCATCGGATGCAGGTCATCGGGGGTTCCGAGGCCTTCGATGGTGGTGATGGCATCGCCCTGGTGCTGCACCGCCAGGCTGAGGCAGGCATTGATGCGCTCACCGTTGACCAGCACGGTACAGGCACCGCATTGACCGTGGTCGCAGCCCTTTTTGGTCCCGGTCAGCTCCAGATGTTCGCGTAGGGCATCGAGCAGCGTGGTTCGCGTGTCGAGCTCAAGCTCCCGGCGCGCGCCGTTGACGGTCAAGGCCACCGTGCTGATGACCGGCGGCCTGGGCGGCGGGGATGCCGCCAGTTCGGAGGCGAGCGATGACGCCCCTGGTGCGGCGGACATCGCCACGGTCGTGGCGCCGCCGGCGATCACCTGGCGACGCGTCAACTTCATTCCTTCATCCCAACTTGGCACAGTGACCTCCTGGCGTTCGGGGAAACCCCGTGGCTGGATGGACGCGCTCACACTACTCAGAGGGCACTATGCCCGTCTTCGGGGTACAGATTTGTGAAGCCGGTCGGAGGCATGCCGGCATCATCGGCCGAGCGTACTGGCCGGTCATCTTCAATGCCGTGTCTGGCAAGCGTGCGCCACAGACACTGATCTGCGGCACTGAGAGAAGGAACTTTCCTACCAACCCCAGCAAGGAGGCACGATCCACGCTGAATGCGCGAGAGCTTCCGTTGGCAGCGCATTGTCCGGCCAACGGGGCCTGACGGTCCGCCTTCGCCCTCGCGCAGCGCACGAAGTGCTTCGACGTGAGCTACCACAGCTTGCTTGAGCGAAAGTCCACCGCGGCCTACCTCCTGGATAGTGCATGCCGCGGCGTCAAGCAGGGCCAGCCCCGGCGCTCAGGCAACATCCGCGCTTGGCATCCGGAACGTGAACACTGTTCCGGCACTTTCACTTGACACCACATCGAGTATCCCGCCATGAGACTTGGCAATCTCCGATGCGATGTAGATGCCCAGACCAAGACCTGGCCTGGGAAGCTCGCCCTTCTCACGCGAGAACGGGTTGAAAATGGTGCTGAGCCTGTCGGGCGCAATGCAGCCTGCGTTGTGCACATCCAGCGTGAGGCGATTGGATGCAGCGTGCACCCTCAGCGTGACAGGAAGCGACCGCTCGCCATGCTGCACTGCGTTCGTCAGCAGGTTGGCCAGCAGCTGCGACAGCCTGCCGGGATCGCAGACCACGCTGCCCTCGATCCGCATCTGCACATCGATGTCCTCGCGACCGGTGGCGATCGCCACTTCCGCTGCAACTCGTTCAAGGTCAGCTTGCAGCGTATCGCTTTCCCGGAGCGAGATCGGGATGCCTCCACCCAATCGGCCCCTGGCAAAATCAAGTACATCGTTTATGAGCCCATCCATCCGGGTCACGCCAGATGCGATGTGCGCAAGCATCTGCTGCTGACGCGCGGACGTCGCCTCATCCTCAAGTGCATCTGCTGCTACGCTGATTGCCTGGAGGGGGCTGCGAAGATCATGGCCCAGTACCGCGATGAACTGATCGCGCAAGTCGGAATCCCGCTGCGCGTCCGAAAGCGCCGTCTCCGCTTCCTGTAGGCGGTCCTCCTTGTCCAGATAGTTGCCGACGAGCTCGGCAAGCAGCTCCATGGACCGTCGGACATGGGCTTCATCGAAGTTGCCCGGCGAAGAATCAATGGCGCACAGGGTGCCGAAGAAACTGCCGTCCGGCCGATGAATCGGAACCGACGCGTAACTCTCAAGCCCGTAGATCCGAGGCGTGTGGTGCTTGGAGTACAGCGGGTGGGTACTGGCGCGTGCGAAAACCACGGAGGTTGATGACTGCCTGATCTCGTCACAGATGGTGGTTTCCAGGACCAGCTGCCCGCCTGGAACAAGCCCGAACCCGAGCGTGTCCAGGGTGGCGCAGGCGGTCCAGGTCGTCTCTGTAACCCTGGCAATCGCCGTGAATCTCGAGCCCGTGATATGGGCTACGGTTTCAAGGATGCGCGGCACTGCCTCGATACGACCGATCTCAGCGACGTCATTGAGCAGGTGGGGATCAGTCAGCGTATGCATATGTGGCAGGCGGGCACAGTGATGCATCATCCCATGAAACCGCCATCGCAAGCCGGCTCCGTTCAGAAGGGGGCGTCCAAAGCGGGCAATCGAGCGATGAGCGCGCAGCCGCGAGGATGCGCCTGCTTCATTGACAAGTGAATGGCCGCAATCCCTAATCGGGCGGCAGATCGCCGTCCGCCTATCGACCCCTTCATCATGTCCAGAGTATCCACCACTGATTTCGCAGCGCACGCGAGCGTCGACAGCCTTCACCAGGCAGTTGTAGCCGTTACTGCCGCTTCGGTGGCGCGGGACTGGGAAAATGAGCGCCACCAGCACCGCAAGGCACAGCTGATCTATTCGGTTCGCGGCGTCTTGACCTGTGAGGTGGAAGATGGCGTCTGGATCGTTCCTCCGCAGTGCGCAGTCTGGATACCGGGCGACCTTCCCCACTCGGCAAGGGGAGCGGGACACACGGAATGCTACTGCCTGTTTGTCGAGCCGGAGGCCGCACCGGACCTCCCAACGTTCTGCTGTACCGTTGCGGTTTCGCCATTGCTGCGCGAACTGCTGTTGAAGGCGGCTGATTTTCCTGAGCAGTATGCAGCTGGAGGCAAGGAGGAGCGCCTCATTGCCACATTGCTCGACCAGCTGGCAGAGGCCCCGGTTGAAGATCTGCATCTGCCGATGCCGCGCGATGCAAGACTCCGTCGCCTGGCCGAGTGCCTGCTGGTCGACCCGACCGACAAGACCCCGAAGGGCGTATGGGCGAGCCGCGTCGGCATGAGCGAGCGCAGCATGAGCCGCCTCCTGCAGGACGAGATCGGTATGGGCTTTGGTCGTTGGCGCCGGCAGCTGCACGTCATCCTCGCGCTCCAACGTCTGGCCCAAGGTGAAAGCGTTCAAACGATCGCACTGGATCTGGGGTACGGCAGTGCAAGCGGCTTTGTAACCATGTTTCGCAAGGCGATGGGAAAGCCGCCTGGGCGCTACCTTTCAGAACGTTCCATGCTGGCGCCGCAGATCGCGCCGCCCACAATCACCTTGCCCGGCCATCTACTGGGCTGAACGGACTGGCCAACTCCCGCCCCCCCCCCTGACCTGCTCCACCTCTGGCCCGGTTCGACCCCG